>CAILAQ010000858.1 GCA_903832165.1 uncultured Bacteroidota bacterium
CGAAAACAAGATCGTAACAGCCACCGACCCTATGCCAAATATAACTAATAGAAAAGTGCCAATCATCTCGCCCAGAAAGTCTCTTACCATTTATTCACCTCATCAATATGATGCTGGAATATGTGAAATTGATACACCCGATTGTCATGCTATCAATTAAGCTATAAATTATATATACCTAAACCATTTTGGTTTCCGGTTTTTGGGTAATTTTGAAAAGGCTTGTCAAGGGCCTAATGCAAATATCTTTTTCAAGCCACACTCCCCAATGAACTAGACCCGCAAGAACTGGGGTAAAATCGTCTTCAAAATACAAATCGTAGTCGAGCAACCTAGGTAGGCCAAAAACCTTGTGGCGGGGCGTATTGAGGCCTGTTTCAAAAGGTCAATTTGGTATAATATAGGTATGCAGAAAATCACACTTACACCCGCTGAGCGATTGGAGTTAAAGCGAATCCATCGGCTCACAGAAAAACCAAAAGTATGCGATAAAATCAAGGCCGTCTTAATGAAGGCAGATGGTTACTCCACCAAAGAAATAGCCGAGGTTTTGCTATTGGACGATGACACCATTCATCAATGGCTCGACTATTTTTTGAAACGTAAAACGGTCAATGATTGGTTGGGCTACCGGTATATCTCTTATTCTGGGAAGCTAACCGATTCAGAACAGCAGCAAGTGAAGGAATATGTGACGAATAATGTCATTAGTGACTCCAAGCAAGTGATATTGTTCATCAAAAAATCATTTGATAAGCACTATAGCCTAAGTGGCATAGTGGACTTGCTCAACCGACTTGGGTTTGTCTACAAGAAAACAACACTCGTACCTTCAAAATATGACCCTATTCGCCAAGCAGAATTCAAAGAAGACTATGAACTTCTGGAGGCAAATTTAGGGGAAAGAGAAGCGATTTTGTTTATGGACGGCGTTCACCCGCAGCACAATACAACCTGCACCAACGCTTGGATTTTAAAGGGTGAAATCAAGGAAATTAAAAGTAATACAGGTCGTCAACGGGTCAACCTGAACGGATTGTACAATCCCCACACCCAAGAAACGATTACACATGAATCGACCACCATTAATGCAGAAGCCATTATAGACTCTCTCAAGAAAGCAGAAGCTTTTTACAAGGACAAAGATACGATCTACGTCATTGAGGATAACGCAAAGTATTATCGCAATAAACTGGTTACGGAGTATCTCGAAACGTCGAAGTGCATATTCATCTTTCTCCCTCCGTATTCGCCTAACCTCAACTTGATAGAACGGTTGTGGAAATTTATGCGAAAGAAAATCATTAACAATCAGTATTATGAAAAATTCGCCGTCTTTAGGAAGGAAATTGACTCGTTCCTAGATGGACTCCCTAATCAACGCGATGAGTTGCATCAGTTCATTGGCACAAAACTGCACCTACTGGAAGCCTCATGAAAACCGTAAACCACTTTGGATAGAGTATAGATAGCTATTTTGAAAAGGGTTTAGTTCTTGACTCCTGTTTCTTAGATGATTCTGGGGCATATGGCGCAAAACA
>CAILAQ010000859.1 GCA_903832165.1 uncultured Bacteroidota bacterium
ATACAGGGCTTTCGAAAGATTTTGCGTTAAAGAACCAAATTCTTCGATCGTCAGGTTCAGTCATGGATAATATTGCCGAAGGCTTTGAGCGTGATGGGAAAAAGGAATTCCTGAACTTCCTTTACATCGCCAAAGGTTCCCTCGGTGAAACCCGATCTCAAGTGTATCGTGCTTTTGATGCGGGTCATATCACTGAAGAGAAGTACAACGAGCTTCTGAACGACTGTCTGAACCTATCGGGCAAACTCTCCCATTTTATTAAATACCTGAAGAGCATCGAGCACCAAGGCCTCAAAAAGCTCTGAAACCCTGAAACCCTGAAACCCTGAAACTCTGAAACCTAACATCCATTGTTGCTAAAAATGTATTACATTTACATAAAAAGGAACCTAAAAATGTAATTCAAATACATTAAATGGAACGTAAGATCGAAAAAAAGTTGTTGGAGTGGAAGAATCAGACCAGCAGAAAGCCTCTGATTGTTCAGGGTGCCAGGCAAGTTGGCAAAACTTTCACGATATTGAATTTTGGGAAGGCGAACTATAAGAATGTTGTTTACCTGAATTTTGAAAGTCAACCTGACCTGAGTCCTATATTTGAAAGGAATCTGGATCCTGCAAGAATTATCAGGGAACTCTCGATATTCTCTGATAGTTCTATTTTCGAGGGAGATACGCTTCTTTTCTTTGATGAGATTCAGGCCTGTGAAAAAGCGTTGACCTCCCTGAAATATTTTAATGAATCAGCCCCCGGCTATCATATCATTGCAGCCGGAAGTTTGCTGGGAGTGGCATTGAACAGGGAAACCCGTTCGTTTCCGGTGGGTAAGGTTGATATGATCACTCAGTATCCATTGGATTTCGAGGAATTCCTGATGGCATTCGGACGGACCACAGCAGTTGAAATGATCAGGGAATGCTTTAACGGCAATAAATCCTGCAGTGTTCATCAATCCTTTCTCGACTATTTCTATCAATATATGTTTATCGGTGGGATGCCTCAGGTTATCAATGAATATTTGCGATCCAAGGATTTTACGTTTGTAGGTATCGCCCAGAGAGCAATTCACGATGCATATATTGCGGATATGGCAAAATATGCCACGGCTGCCGAAACGATCAGAATAATTGCGGTTTACGAAAGCATACCCTCACAATTGGCCAGAGAGAATCATAAATTTCAATATAAACTGGTAAAATCCGGCGGCAGGTCATCGGTTTATGAATTACCAGTGGAATGGCTGAAAGCAGCCGGAATCGTGATCAAGTGTCCTAAAATCGCGGTAGGCGCATTCCCCCTGAGTGCTTCGACGGACCAATCTGCTTTTAAAATTTATCTTTCCGATACCGGTATGCTTTGTTCAAAATATGGGGTACCAGCCCAACGGATGTTTTCTGAAACTGGTGGCATGGATTCTGTCAAGGGTATCCTTGCCGAAAACCACGTTGCTGCCGCATTAGGGGTTAATGGCTACCTGCCGGGTTATTGGGAATCCGATGGCAAGGCGGAGGTGGATTTCCTGATTCAGAATGCGGGAGGCGATGTTATTCCGATTGAAGTAAAATCATCGGAAAACGTAAGATCCAGAAGCCTTCAGCAATATGTACTCCGATATAAACCTGACTATTCCATTCGTTTATCGACTAAAAACTTCGGATTTGAGAATCGAATTAAATCGATTCCATTGTATGCGGCATTTTGCATCTGAACAAGAAGAATTTTCTCGCCAAGACGCTAAGACGCAAAAGAGAGATGCCAGGCTAAGGCAAAATTGAGTACATTTGTCTTTAATCGTCAATGGATCAGCTAATGATGACCAATCAGTTCGATACTGAAGAGTTAAAATTGATTATTGTAAGTAAGCTTAAGGCGCTTAGCCCAACAAAAATTATCTTGTTTGGTAGCTATGCTTATGGAGTACCTTCTGTTGACAGTGACCTCGATATTTGTGTTATTAAGAAAGAACTAAAGTCCAAGGCGATAGAGAAAAAAGAGATCCGTAATCTGCTGAAGGATATATTGATTGCCAAAGATATTTTGGTGTCCTCGGAAAAAGAGTTTGATTTTTACAGTCAGCAGATTGGTTCCGTTTACATGGATATCAACAAAAAGGGAGTTGTCTTATGGCCGAGTTCTTAAGGCAGTCCTTCACGACTTTAATAAAAGCTGAAGAAAAGGGCTTGGCGATCTCCATAGAAGAAGGATTAAATTCCGGCTTGTTGAGCGAAAAGCAAAAACAGGAATTCTTATCCAAGCACAGATGACACAGATAAGAACAGCGCCATCTGTGACATCTGCGACATCTGTGGAGAAGAATTTTCTCGCCAAGACGCCAAGGCGCAAAAAAATTGGACTAAAGTCCTGTTAATCAACCATGAAACCAACCCCCGGCTAAAACCGGAGGCTATTGATAATAGAATCACCCAATCGCTGAAACTCTGAAACCCAATGAAGAAGCACTTCAACATAGCCGGCCCTTGTAACGACGAAGATCATTATATGATACCGGTGATTCCTCGTAGCCGGGATATTTTAAATTTGGTTGAACAAAAACAATATTTCGTTATACATGCGGCACGACAAACCGGAAAAACAACCACGATTCAGCATCTCGTTAATTACCTGAACGCTAACAATCAATTTTATGCTTTGTATTGTTCGCTTGAGTCGGTTCAAACATTCAGCGAATCGGATAAAGGAATTTTCGAAATATTTAATAATCTGAAGTATGCGATTGGGTTTTCGAATTTGCCGGAGAAAGAAAATTTTGGAATAAATCTGAATACCAATGAAATATCGGTATTGATAAAAAGTGCATTAGCGAGTTATTGCAAATTGCTTGATAAGCCCCTGATTATTTTTTTCGATGAAATTGACAGTCTGCAAAACGAAACCCTGATTACCTTTCTGCGTCAAATCAGGAATGGATTTATCACCCGTAAAGAAATTCCGTTTATGCAAAGCGTAGCTCTGGCTGGCATGCGCAATATCAGGGATTATAAATCAAAAATCAGAGAGAATCAGGAAACACTTGGGTCGGCAAGCCCCTTTAACATCATAGCGAAAGCATTAACCATAGAGAATTTTTCCATTTCAGAAGTTGAAACGCTATATGCGCTCCATACACATGCCACAGGGCAGGTATTTGAAAAATCTGTAATAGAAAAGATATATGAACAAACCGACGGGCAGCCCTGGCTGGTAAATGCCATTGCCAATGAAATAATTCAGGAAATTTTAGCGAACGACTTTAAGAGAGTTATTACCATTGAATTGGTTGAGCAGGCTATTCAAAACATCATTCTGCGAAGGGATACTCATATCGACAGTTTGCTGGATAAGTTGAAAGAACCCCGGGTACGCCGGATAATTGAACCGGTTATTTCAGGGAAGTCCAACGCGATAAGCATATCAAGCGATGACACACAATATTGCCTCGATTTGGGTTTGCTGAGAGTAGCAAACGGAGAGATTTTACCGGCAAACAAAATTTATAACGAAGTAATTATTCGTGCACTATCGTATGATACACAATTTCAATTCATTCAGGAAATAAAGGGAAATTGGATCGATCATTCGGGGAATGTGGATATGAATGGATTGCTGAAGGGGTTTCAGCAATTCTGGAGAGAAAATTCTGATATCTGGATGGAGAAGTATGCCTATAAGGAGGCTGCACCGCATTTAGTATTGCAAGCCTTTTTGCAAAGAATTATCAATGGCGGCGGTACTATTTTGAGGGAATACGCTTCGGGCAGGGAACGAATGGATTTGTGTGTGATTTACGGCAAAAAGAAGTATCCGGTTGAATTGAAACTGATGTATTCGAAATCGGTGATCCAGGAAGGACTTGTGCAATTGAGTAAATACATGGCCACCCTTGGCGAGCACACCGGCTGGCTGGTTATTTTCGACCGGAGCGACACGAAAAGCTGGGACGAGAAGATTTACTGGAAGACGGAGGAGGTTGATGGGAAGGTGATTAACGTGGTTGGATGCTGAAACTTGCAACAATAAAGAAGACTGTCCACAGATAACACAGATAAGAACAGCGCCATCTGTGACATCTGCGACATCTGTGGAGAAGAA
>CAILAQ010000860.1 GCA_903832165.1 uncultured Bacteroidota bacterium
AGCACATCCTGAATATTAAGCCCCTGAACCGTCCGACCGAGCTCAAAAGACCTCAGAAGTTCATTATTAAGATCGGCCTTTAACCTTTCAAGATCTCCCTTTTGGCGGGTTAAAACATTCATATCCAGACTGTCTTTAATCTCCTCCTGGGAGATCAGGGAAGCAAGCTGAAATACTCTTCTGCGCTTGTCGATAACGGAACTGTTCTGCAAAATTGTTTTACCTTTTTCACCCAGATTCTCTTCGATAAGCACCAAAGCAGTTTTCGCTGCTGAAAATTTTCCGGCCTCGTCATACCATTCTTTATCAAGCAGTTCCTTTTGTTCAGAAATAAATTTCGTTTGCTCATCATAGTTGATAATCCGGTTCTTCATCCGGAATTGGAGTAAATCCAGCTCGAGGCTATCCAGTTGCTTCTTTACGCTGGCGACTCTATCCCTGAAATATTGAGAAACCAGGCCGGTCTGGGTTGCCATAATTGAATGATATTCCAAACGGAACACATCCGTCAGGATTTTCAGGGTCTGCATGCAAACTGCGGGATCATTTGAATCAAAAGACAATTTGATCAGGTCGGAGCTTTGTATGCGTGCGACCTTTACGGTAGAAATCTTTTCGACACCATAAAACTTATTTGAAGACTGCAAGGTTTGGAAAAGGTAATTTTCCTGGTCAGCATTTTTGAATTCAGTCATCCTTTCGACCAGGCGTTCGTAAGCAGATGATTTCGCGGCACTAACCTCACCGGCGCTATAATTTGCAGGATTGATGACCGATTCTGAATCTTTCTTTTCGGAGGAGGGGCTAACCGGTTGTTGTACTAAAGTATCCGTCCGGCCTGAATCAACCCTGACCGGCACTTCCGTTGTCAGCGTGGTATCAATCCAATAAGGTTCCGATATTGTACCGACTGCCAGCTTCTGTCCGCCCTGAAACGGAGGCATCGGAAAATTCAATTTTTCCAGTTCATCCAGAGAGATTCCGAATTTTTGTGCCACCAGGCTCGGGAAATCGCCGGCTCGGATTATATAATAATCATTCCTGACGCGAAACCGCTGAACTTTTTCAGTTGAGATACGGATTTCCCGAACTGTATCTTTTTGAATTGCGGGTGTGGTATCGCTTATGCCTGGTAAGGTGTCGGCCTGGCTTACCAAAGAAGAAGAATCCTCAGGAGGATTTTCCGGTATTTCGAGGGAGCTCAATTCAGCCATACGCCTGATTTCCGGAGGAACTTCATTCATCAGGTCGTGCCAGGTTTTCGGCAAACAATATTTGGGATCAGGTTTCGGGAGCAGAAGATGCTGTGCCATAAGCCGTATGGCCGTCTTTTCCTGTGTTTCCCTGCTTTTGATAATATTGATCATATTATCGAATTCCGCATTATTAGCGAACATATCGAACCGTGTATTTGCTCCTGATTCTATATTATAGCCTGTAGCAATGCCGGTATATATTGTTGTGGAAGTGGTAAATGTATCGGCCTGTTTCCGGGTAAGCAAAAAAACCAGTCCGGCCATAAGGAAAGAGACAATGAATATCAGCCAGATGTTTTTAAAGAGGAGCCGGATAAAATAGATCAGA
>CAILAQ010000861.1 GCA_903832165.1 uncultured Bacteroidota bacterium
GCGCATTGCTTTTGCTACAGCATCAATGTCTGAATCATTAATATTTTGATGACCGTAAGGAATCATTCTTAATTAGATTTCTCTATTTTGGAAATCATTTTCCCTCATAATGGCCTACCGCAGATACAATCAATACTTGAACGGTATCTTCGACAACCCGATATATCAACCTATCTCTTTTATTCGATTCTTTTGATCATTCCCTGATTACCCGAATTGTAATGAGCCTGAAGTTCTTTCCTGGCACCATTAGAAATAACTAAAGAATACTTTCCCATATATTACCTGGATCTTCTATTGGAGTAACCTTGTTATTAGTTAATTCCAACTCGGCTTGCCGAACGTATTCAATTAACTGTTCATTGACCGATAATTTATCGGCATCACCAATAGGGGCAAGAATATATGCCTTATCCTTTCCTCTCTGCACAATCACCTGCTCATTCTGATCTACCAGATCAAAGTATTTTTTTTGATTTTCCCTGAATTCCCGACTACTGACTATCAACATGACTATAATATTTGTGTACCGATTTGGTACAAAGATATGAAATTTTATTGCCTGAGCAAATGAACCATATCCCCGAAAACGTGTGCCTGAATATCCCGGTCATGCTGTGTAATATTATCACGCCCATAAAGACGGGTCACCACATGGAGATCTGAATCAAGCATTTCGATATCGATATTTGACCCATCGCTGTTTTTGAGCCCTTTGTATATCAAAACAGCACTAACCGCATCAGCTGTAGGATCTTTGACCGACTTATATACTTTCATCCCGATGCCTGCTGGAAGATTATATCCTTTCTGAAGATTTTTGCGGGTTATCTGGATTAAATCCATCAACTGCTGCAATGTTTCCTGTGGCCGGAAATGATAGTAATGGCCCTCTTCCGCCGGGGTCATTGTGGTTTCCATATAGCCCAGCATGGGACCGGCAACTCCGATAAGGGTAAGGAGTTTATCTGAAGATACAACAATGGGATCAACCAGAAAGATATGCTTCATGCCATTTTCTCCGATTTTGCCTTTTTTTATCAGATCCAAAACCAATGGACAGGCCGTGGAAGATCCGACAAAATTTATATTCGTATAACCTTTATTGCGGAGGGCATTGTATTCAGTCATAATGGGTTCCTGCCAGTCTTCCCAGGTTGACTTTTTGAAATCCTCATAAGTCCGGCCATGTCCCCCCAAAAGGACCAGTGAAATCAGAACGTTGTTTGACTCACAATAGCTCCGAAATTCCTCCCATTCAAAAGTGGAGGAAGAATACCCATGTACAGCAATTATAACAGGTGTGCTTTTTTGAACGGTACTTGGATTTTCAATGGCTGCTGACACCAGGAATTCGGCTGGTTTATAGAGCGATGGATCAAAAATCTGGTCCCCGTCGAGGTCGGTTGCATTGTTGATATCCGGGCTTTTGGAACAGGCGCACAGAACCATAAAAAAGATCAGCAGTAGTCTGAAAAACTTATCTTTAGTTATCATTTGGATTCTTTTTTAGCAGGGTGTAAAAGATACTCATTTGGTAAAAAACAGGAAATAAGGTTCCCGGTCCGGAAGATCCGGTTCCGGCATTCAGATTATATCCGGCACTTAAACTGGCAGTTAGCGGAATCTTGAATTCATAAGACAACCCTGCATCCATTGAAAGCAGGAGAGCCTTATCCGGTAAAACATCAAAAATATTCTCCCCATAATCAGCATGGAAGTACCCGGTATTCAATCTGATAAAAGGCTGAAATTGCTTTTGATGACGGAAATGGTATCCGGCGCTGATAAGATAGTTGTCCTGTTTAATTGCGTTGGAGCCAATAGCGCTTCCAAGCCTGCTCGACACATAGCTCACCCCAAAATGGATACGGCTATCCGCGATTTTCGGACTGGAAAAATCAAAAGAAAAACCATTTTCCCAATAAAGTTTTTGAGCTTTTTGAATCCGGATTCCTCCTTTCAATTCTCCCAGCCAGCCTTCATTGGCACCAGAGGATTGAGCAGGCACGCAGAAAACAGAAGAAATAAAGAGAACGGCAAGGAAGATTTCTTTTTTCATTCGTAAATAAATTATTGTTTCAAAGTCAATTAGATTGTA
>CAILAQ010000862.1 GCA_903832165.1 uncultured Bacteroidota bacterium
ACCATTCATTATATCCATACCCTTGGGCACTTAATTCCGGACAGCACAGAGATTATGGAGCAGGTATTCTGGGGTGGCAATCTGGAAGTGATAAAATCGGGGATAAGGGAGGGATGGATAAAAGAGTACCAGATCCGTTTCTTTGTTGGTTATTCGAGCTGGCATGCCGGCCAGCTGGCCAGGGAAATTGAAGAGAATTCATGGCTGGTGACAAATATCGACCGCCTTGATGTCATGCACGGATCTGATGTCCGGCTTTGGGAAAGCATTTTGAAAAATGAGGATGAACGATACCAGATGTGGACGCGCTATCCTGAGGATCCTGGCTGGAACTGATCAGTGGTGCGGATAAGCTCGGTAAGCTCTTCATGCAGTATGGAGGAAATTTTCCGGTAATATCTTTTTTTTTCATATCCCAGCACCCATTGTATACCGTTCTGATCGTCGGTCAGGAATACTTCCTCTGCTTTTGAAAGGTAATCTCCGGTTATGTTTTCACTAACCGTAAGTGAACAGCCTGTTTTCCCGATCAACCCTCTGACGATACCGGTGATTATTCGCGGATAATAATGGTTTGCCGGGGCTGGAGTGAGAATTTGATCTTTTATTTTTATAAAGATATTGCTTCCGGAGGTTTCAGAAAGGTAGCCGTTTTGGTCGGTAATGACGATATCGTCCCATCCGTTAACCAGGGCTTCCTGTCTGATCATCAGATTGCGGAGCGGTGTGCGTACCATCGAACTGTAGAATGGGTCGGCAGTATTATGAAATTTTTCGGATACCCCGATGGACACTCCTTTTATATTCAGTGGAAAGTAGTCATATTCAAGTTCTTCTGTAAATGCAATGCATTTAAATGTAGGACTGAAATCCAGTTCCGTCGATGGAAAAACCGGAATGATCAGCAGGTGGATCCAGCTGCCTTTAAACAGGCGGTTTCTGTTCAGTAGTTTTTCAAGCTCATTCTTGAATTCCGGAAAGCTGAATTCGTCTGGCAGGTGCCATCCAACAGAGCTAAAGCGTTTTTCCAGCAAATCCAGCCATGATTTAAGAAAAGGTATGCGGTTGCCGGAAGCAAAAAGGCTTTGGCGGATACTTTGACCGGCAATATCAAACCATTCTTCAGGACTGAGATGCAGTGAATCCCGCGGAATGACCGACTGATTGTATAGGATATATCTGTTGCTCAAATCTTTACCGTCGAAGAAGCTGATTGATGAAATAGGTCAGCAGATCAGGGCTGAGCATTATCGGCAACAAAAAGCCAAAGACAGCCCCGAAAAAGTGAGCGTCATGCGCAATATTGTCTTTGCTCCTGTTGCTCATCAGCCAGCTGTAAACCAAATATAATACGGCAAAAACAATTCCGGGCATGGGTATCATCATAAAAAAATAGATCTTATTCCATGGATCAAAAAATATTGCTGCAAAAACTACAGCTGAAACGGCACCTGAGGCACCAATCGCATTGTAGTGGTAATCTTTGCGATGCTTGTAAAGGGAATATAAGGGGGATACCAGTATGGCTCCAAAATAAAGGATCAGGTAATATGGTATCCAGCTGGAACCAAAAAATTGCTGAAAGTGCCTTTCGAGAGCTGTTCCAAAACTGTAAAGAACCAGCATGTTAACAATCAGGTGCGTCCAGTTGGCATGAAGAAAAGCATGAAGGATCAGCCTGCTGTATTGCTTGCGGTTGATGATCTGATAAGCATTAAACTGATATTTATAGACAAGGCTATGCTGACTGAAAGCAATAACGGAGAAAATTGAAGTAACCAGAACAATGACGAGAGTAACCATAGTGATCAGTGTAATATCTTAAAAATCAGCTCTTTTAATAGTTCTCCTTCATCGGCGGAGATATTCCCGAAACCTTTTGATTTCAGGTCAAATTCACGAAGCAAAGAAATGATCTGAATCACTTTCTTTCTTGGATAATGAATGCTTCCCTGCTCGTAGTCGGGGACGAAATAGGAATTAATACCAAGGGAGGAGCTTACGTTACGGGAGCTTTTATCGTCCATGAAATGATAGGCCAGCAACTTGGCATAGTAATAAAACAGGGCAGATATTGTATTGGAAATGTGGTTGTTTTTCTGATTCTCCCCCAGGTAATTGATGATTCGGTTGGCCTTGAGGATATTCTTTCGTGACAAGGCCTTAACTAGTTCGAAGCTGTTAAATTCTTTGCTTATGCCACTGTTTTCCTCGATATGTGCTGAGGTGATCTTCATTAGTCCCTTTGGCAGGGTGATCAGCAGTTTTTCAATTTCCCCGGTGATTCTTGACAGGTCGTTGCCAAGGTATTCAGTCAGGATCATGGCCGCACCCGGCTCAATATGGTAGCCGGAACGTTTAAGGAATGATTCAATCCATCTGGGGACCTGATCTTCGTAGATCTTTTTCGTAGCCAGCACAACGCCGTTCTGGTCGATAGATTTATAAAGTTTCTTTCTTTTATCGAGCACCTCATATTTGTAGCAAAGAACCAGAATAGTTGATTTCAGTGGATTAGCGGCAAAATACTGGAGGTTGTCGATTTTTGAGATCATCTGTGCTTCTTTCACAATGACGACATTATAATCTGCTCCCATTGGAAACCTTCGGGCGGCGTTGTCAACCTGGGCCCCTTCTAAGTCTTTGCCGTACAGAATGCTGAGATTGAACGCTTTTTGCCCTTCATCAAGCACACTGCTCTGAATCAGGTTGGAAATCTGATCTATAAAATAAGGTTCCTCACCCATGAGCAGATAAATCGGATAAAATTTCCGGTTATGGATATCAGATATTATTTGCTCGAAAGTCATTGATGCAGCCATTTTTTAAAACCTGAGATGTTTAACAGACCGGCCCTGACCGATAATTTCCTGCATGGCAAGTATACCAATATTCAGATGATCGGTAACATATTTTAAGGTAACTTCCTTGTCGCTCTCCGCGGTTTTTACTCCGGTTGAAATCATCGGCTGGTCGGAAACAAGGAGGAGAGCTCCCGAGGGAATTTCATTATCGAAGCCCACAATAAAAATGGTGGCTGTTTCCATATCAATGGCCATCGACCTGGTTTTAACGAGGAACTTTTTGAACCGCTGGTCGTATTCCCAAACCCGTTTGTTCGTGGTATAAACCGTTCCGGTAAAATAATCGCGTCCGTAATCGCGAATGGCTGTTGAAACGGCACGCTGCAGCATAAAGGCTGGTAAGGCGGGAACTTCTGCAGGAAGATAATCATTGGAGGTTCCTTCACTTCGGATGGCTGCTATCGGGAGGATAAGGTCGCCAAGCTTGTTTTTCTTTTTCAGTCCCCCGCATTTTCCCAGAAAGAGGACCGCTGCAGGATGAATGGCACTGAGCAGGTCCATGATGGTGGCGGCGTTGGCAGAGCCCATTCCGAAATTAATAATGGTTATTCCTTCGGCTGCAGCGTTAGGCATGTTTACCTCACGGTTCATTTCAACATTATGAATCTTTGCAAAGGTCTCTACATACTGATTGAAGTTTGTCAGTATGATATATTGAGTAAAATCTTCCAGTTTCCTTCCGGTGTACCTTGGAAGCCAGTTTTCGACTATTTCCTTTTTGGTTTTCATGAACAGATTTTGCCAGTGATCAGTATCTTTATGCCGATTTTACAATGCCATGCAGCCGTTAAATTTACCAACTTATTCATTCAATTTAAAATCCATGGAAGGGCGATCGTGGATTTTTGATGTTTTTCGCAGAGGCTGGTATCTGCTGACTCCGGAAGAGTGGGTGCGGCAGAATTTTGCAAGGTACCTGTGCGATGGGCTGGGGTACCCTGAAAGCTTGCTCCTGCTTGAAGGCAAAATCACCCATAACACCCTGACCAGAAGATGCGATATCGTTGTTTTTAACCGTAAAGGCCAGCCAGAAATTCTTGTAGAATGCAAAGCTCCGGAAGTCCTTCTCAATCAAAAAACCTTTGATCAGATTTCCCGATATAATATGGTATTGGGTGTTCGGTTACTTCTAGTGACCAACGGGCTGAATCATTACTGTATCAAGCTGGATCCGGAAACATCCGGTTATGCATTCCTGAAAGAAATACCTTCATTTTTGTCCATCGAAGCCCAGTCATCTGAGGTTATCTGAAGAAACCATTCATTTGACCATCCGCTGAAGCTGCGGTTCCACTTTTCCTTAATTCCCGTAATCCTGAATCCGGCACTCTTAAACAGGTTCACGCTGGCGATATTTGATTCATCTATTGAACAATACACCTGGTTCAGGAGCAGAACCGTAAACACGTATTTCAGCAGGGTTTTCAGCGCATCTCTGGCATATCCTTTCCCCCATTCCGTTGATTCACCTATCAGGATACCGATTCCTGCACGCTGATTGTGCGGGTCGAAATCAAACAGGTCGATGAGTCCAACCGGCATTTCGGTTTCCAGGGCTTCGATGACCAGTCTGAGCTGCCTGGCCTGAAAAATATCAAGGTGAGCCTGTTCGAGGTACTGCCGGAGTATCTGCCTTGAAAATGGAGTGAGCGTATTGCTAACCTGCCAGATGGTCTGATCGTTCTCCCAGCTGTATAACACATCCTCATCTTCAGGCTCAATGGCCCTCAGGCGAACGCGGGTTCCTTTCAATGGCTCCATGCTGTTTATAATTTCTTGATTGAACCAACTGATTTTGAAAATGGTTTGCTGAATCCTTTTTTCTTAACTGTCTGAAGCTTACGGTTAGCCTCTTCCTGTGATTTGAAGTTTCCGTAGGAGTATCGGTAAAATCCGTCTTTTCCCTTAAATTCATAAACAGGATCAAGTTCTTTAAATGTTTTTTTGGCCAAGGGGGTTTTTGAAGCCGCGAACTGGATAGTCCAGGATTCTTCGCCAGGCAGAGCTGTTCCCGCAGGCTCCATCAGAACTGCATTTTCGGCTCCCGTATTGATTTCAATCCTGATAAATGTTTCCCCGGTATCAGGCCGGGCACCTGCCCTTAGCCGGGATGCTGCAATCCCTGTTTGCACGAAGGCCGAGGTAATTCCGTTGATCCTTAAGAAATCGAGCGAGTCGCCCTGGGGATCGAACCAGGCAGTCAAACCGGTCTGTTTTTTCATCAGCCCGGACAGCTGAATCATCAGTGCTCGGCTTTTTTCTCCTAAAATGGTGTCTGAAGCAGGATAATACAGAGAAAAATCGTTCTTCAGATCATCCGGTATGACGACATTTCTTTCCAGCTTGTTTTCTGTTAAATCGTTCGGGATAATGTTCTCGGTGTAATATGGGAAATATCCTGTTTTCTCAATCAGCAGTCCATAAGGCATACCTCTTTTTACAGAAAACAGGTACCACGCATTGCGGTCGGTTGTTATGCTTTCAGCAATCTCATGAGTTTTTTTGTAAATCAGACTGATCCTGATATCCGTTAAAAGCTGGCTGTTTTGCTGCGATACAACCCCGTAGAGCAGACAATTTTCGGGGGCAGGCCTGATCATGTTAATCTGGTCCTTAAAATCCTGACTCTTTGCATAAGGAAAGGTTGTGGTCATCAGCAGAGCGCTGAGCAGAAGAACTTTACTGTTTTTTGCCATATAGCGGTAACCTTTTGCCAATATCCGGATGTCTTTTGTCAGGCGATAATCACGGGCATAGTGCAGATTGACGTCTAACCATGATTGTTCATTAAATTCACCGGTATGGCTTCCGTTCTCCGGATTTACGATCCCCTTTCTGATTAAGGGCAAAGGATGCCCGGCCTGCATTCCATTATCGGCATATCCCACCCAGCTCCGGTTCCCAGCTAATACCCTCAGGCAATTCCAAAGCATTATCCAGGGCCGGGGCAAGAAAAACCAGGCGGAAATCGGAGAGGTGATCAGCAGGAATAATGACAGGGTTATGTCGAGCACTCTTTTCAGGCGTCGGTTATGAGGCTCGCCAACTGAATTTATAGGGATCATATACAGATCGCCGGCCGTATTCGATGAATTGCTGCCAATAATGGATTCAGCAGCTTCAGGGGCAATCTTGTATTCGGTTTCCAATAGACTGAGAGCCAGCATATGTTTGATTATTTCATTGGTGCTTAGGTCTTTAGAGCAAAAAATAACTTCATCGATATGGTTGATCCTGATGATATCGTTCAACTGAGTAACCGAGCCGAGATATTTTTCCGATTCTGCGAAAGACTGACCAGGCGCTACATAACCAAATATTTCCAATGGCTGGCTTGATTGATCGATAATCCTGCTAACCCTCTCAGCCTCATCATGCTTTCCGACAATGACGAGTTTTTTTCGTCGGCCGATATCCAACCTGTATCCGGTAGCCCGGGAATAATGCAGAAGCGCACGTAACAGGAAAATTCCGGAAAGGGTCCATACCGAGCCCATAATAATCAAGGCCCGGGAAAAACGATATTCTTCGGGCAGCAGGGAATAAACCACCAGGATAATGGCGGTTCCGTATATGATTCCCCTGAGAATGCGGGTTATCCTGACCGGCAAATCATATCCGCCAGAAAAATAGATAGTTATTAGCCAAATGATTATGTAAGCCGGGACAAAGAACGTCAGGAATTCAGGCGGATGATGTCCGCCTCCGGGAAACTTAATTGATTCCCACGTATGATTTATCAGGAGGAACCCCAGAAAAGATATTGCTCCATCCAGCAGCGGAAGAAGAAGACGTTTAGTTACCCGGCCCATCATCGACAGGGCAGCCCGGAAATAAACGGATAAGCGGATAAAGAAGGAAAACCAGCGGGCATTGCTGGCAGAGAAGTGCTTAGTGGCAAAAATGATCATGGCCTGATAAAACATCACGACATAATTTATGCTGGCTTTTTTTGTGCTTTCTCCTTTATAATGGATGATCGTGGTTTCCGGAAAATAATAGTTTTTATATCCGGCCTGAAGTATTCTGTATGACAGGTCGATATCCTCACCGTACATGAAAAAAGACTCATCAAAATATCCCGTTTTTTCGAGAACTGATTTCCTGATAAACATAAATGCTCCTGGAAGAATATCCACCGGATTCACTTCATCCTGAGGTAAATATCCAAGGTGATACTGTCCGAACCTGCGTGACCTCGGAAAAAGCGCGGATAAACCGAAAACTTTGTAAAAGGATACCCATGGTGTCGGAAGTGCACGTTTGGATTCCGGAAGGAAGGTTCCTTTGCCATCGATCATCCTGACCCCAAGGGCCCCCGCATCCGCGTGACTGTCCATAAACCCCAGGATTTTGGTGAAAGTTGACTCCTCTACAAGTGTATCCGGATTCAGGATGAGCTGAAACTCGCCGACAGCGATCCTCATCGCCTGGTTATTTGCTTTCGAGAATCCTGTATTTTCCGTATTTTCTATCAGTCTGACTTCGGGAAACTGGTTCCTTACCATTACGCAGGACCCATCCGCCGAATTATTGTCAACAACAAAAACCTCAATGGGCATATCTCCCGCTGCACGGTAGACGGACCTGATACATTGTTCCAGAAAGAACCTGACGTTATAGCTGACAATGATTACTGATATCCTGACAGGCTTCATTAATGCTTAAGGTTTGTGTATTGATTCTTCAAACAGGGTGCGGTTGAGCAGTGAACGGCCAAGGGTTATCTCGTCGGTATACTCCAATTCATTTCCGATGGCAACTCCACGCGCAAGGGTAGTGATTTTTACCGAATGTTCGGATAATTTCCTGTATATGAAAAAGTTGGTTGCATCGCCCTCCATGGTGGCGCTCAGCGCAAGAATTACCTCACGCACTCCTCCTGATGCAACTCGCTCAGCAAGCGAACCCACTGAAATATTTGAGGGTCCGATACCGTCCATCGGTGAGAGTATTCCACCAAGGACATGGTAAACGCCTGTATATTGCTGTGTTGACTCAAGGGCCATCACGTCGCGGATATTTTCCACCACACAGATCTGCGATCGGTCGCGGCCGGGATTGGAACATACCTGACAGATTTCCTGGTCAGAAATGTTATGGCAGATTCTGCAATGGTGAATTTCCTTTCTTAATTGCAAAAGACTGCCGGCCAGCGATTCGGATTCCGACACATCCTGCCTGAGGAGGTGCAATACCAGGCGAAGAGCCGTTTTGCGGCCGATCCCGGGTAATTTGGCAAATTCGTTTACTGCTTTTTCCAGCAGTCTGGACGTGTATTTCGAAGAATCCATTTCCCTCTATTATTTACCAAAAGTAACATCGTTGCGATCGAATAACAATTTTTTGTCTTTATTTGCCGAAACTACCCGAAAACAATGAACCCGATCTGGATTGCCATCATTCTCCTGAGCTATTTCGGACTCCTGCTATTTATCTCGCACCTGACCAGCAAAGGTGCCGATAATGAAGGTTTCTTCATAGGAAACAGAAAATCGCCCTGGTATATTGTGGCGATTGGAATGGTAGGAGCTTCCATATCGGGGGTAACTTTTATTTCCGTTCCGGGCTGGGTCATATCCAGCCAATTTGCGTATATGCAGATGATTTTCGGTTATCTGGCAGGATACCAGGTTATTATATGGCTGTTGCTTCCCATGTATTACAAGCTGAGGCTGACTTCTATCTACGGCTACCTTGAGCAGCGATTCGGATACTGGTCCTATAAATCAGGAGCATCATTCTTTCTGCTGTCCCGAACTATTGGATCTGCGGCACGTCTGTTTCTGGTGTCAGCTGTTTTGCAAATTGCTTTCTTTGATGCACTTC
>CAILAQ010000863.1 GCA_903832165.1 uncultured Bacteroidota bacterium
ATCCAGATACAATACATCGATAGGTATCTGCTTATCCCTGAAGGCTTTTGCAACAGTTAATAATTCTTTATCCGGATAATACGACCAGCGGCACTGCTGGTAACCGAAGCTCCAGATGGGCGGCAGCTTGGCGCGACCGGTCAATCCGGTGTAATTCCGGATGATATCGCTCACCGAATTTCCGCTGATCATATAATAGTCGAGGTCGCCATCGGCCGCCCCGAAACTTGACATGGTATTATCTGTCGATGCTCCGAAATCGAACCACGATTTATAGGAATTATCCATGAAAATCCCGTAGGCCAGCTTATCGTGCAAGCCAATGAAAAAGGGTATTGTGGCGTAAAGCGGGTCTTTATCGAGGGCATATGCCGGCACATCGGAATTCCAGTTTACATAGGCGCTGCCGCGACGGTTGAGCCCGCCGGTTTTCTCGCCCAGACCGATAAACCGCTCATCCGGAAAAAGCTTGCGGTAATTGGTCACGGCGTTGCCCATCCAGCTGACTCCAAGCGATGGATCATCCTCACTGATCACTTCCCCTTTGTTATTGGAAAACCGGAGCCGCACGGGCGACTTATTAATGGTTAACGTAAGCTTTCCATTGGCGAACACAATTTCTCTACTGTTTTCTGATATTTTGGTCAGGTTTCCTTCGGGTTTGCCGATTACAGCGTACGAAAAATCGGCTGCCGGCTTATCTTTCGATACCCGCACACGGATGATTTCCGGCCCGAAGGTCATCAGCCTGACCTGTGCCTCATTGGTGATAAGCACTATGCTGTTGCCCTCGTTTGTTACCTTTTTCAGGTCGCCCAGCTGCACGCTGGTGCGTCCCTGCGGGAGGCCGGGGAGGGAGAGGGCGGTGAGGAGGATTAAGGTTGCGATATGTTTCATTGGGTGAGAGTTAGTGCGATCTTAATAAAATATGGCAAGAGGGCAAAAAGGCAAAAAGTAAATTTTATAAGACTAAAATTGCAAGGCGCTCTGCATCAACTTATTTCTTAATTGGCGCTCTCATTGGCTTATTGCTTAATTTTTACGCCTTTCCTTTTTGCCTTTTTGCCCTCTGCCTTTTCATTTGTCAGGAATTGGTGTAAACACACCTTGAAATTATTAAATTTCACCCGATTTTTCCATTTCACCCAGGTATTTGCATCTATATCCTATGTTTTACTAAAATTCCTTCAGCATGCAAGTACAAAATCAGAACACAGTATCCAGAATCGACGCTGAAATAACGCTTAAGGCAACTTTCAAACTCGATCATTTCTTTGATGAACAGTGGGATGCCATAAAGCAACTCCTCCTTGGCAAGAGGGTTTTAATGATCGAAAAGACCGGCTTTGGCAAGTCGCTCGTTTTTCAGTTTACCGCGATGCAGCTGCCCGGAACCACCGTAGTTTTTTCCCCTTTGATTGCACTGATGCGCGATCAGGTAAATAAATTGAAAGCACTCGGGATCCCTGCGGCTTTTATCAACAGTACCCTCACCCCTGAAGAGAAGACCGATGCTTTATGGAAAGCTGAAAATGGCGAATACAAAATCATTTATATTGCCCCGGAGCGACAGGAGGATACCTCGTGGGAGGCGAGTGTCAGAAAAATGAAACTGAGCATGGTGGTCGTCGATGAGGCGCATTGTATCTCCACCTGGGGGCATGATTTCAGGCCTTCTTTTCGCCGTATTGTGAATCTGGTGAAATTACTACCTGCCGGATTTCCGGTACTGTCCTGCACCGCCACTGCCACTATTAAAGTTCAGGAGGATATCGAAAAGCAGCTGGGCTCCGATATTTTCGTGATCCGAGGACCATTACTGAGGGATAGCCTCTTTCTACGAGTCTGCAAGGTTGATAATCAGGAGGCTAAACTGGAGATGGTGTATAACCTTGTCACCCAGACGGAAGGGACCGGGATTATTTACTGCGGCACCCAGATTGAGACGGAAATCTTTTCGAGATGGCTTCAGTTCATGAATATCAAATCGGTCAATTATAATGCCGGGATCGATAATGATAACCGAAAAAATATCGAAGAGGGGCTGATGATTAATCGATATAAATGTGTGGTGGCTACCAACGCATTGGGCATGGGAATCGACAAACCCGATATCCGTTTCATCATCCATACGCAGGTTCCCACCTCGCCGCTGCACTATTACCAGGAGATCGGAAGAGCAGGCAGGGATGGCAAGCCAACATTAATTGCCCTGATTTATTTCGATACTGATGATGAACTGCCTCTCTCATTTATCAAGAACAGCCGGCCATCGGCGAAACAATATCAGCAGGTAATTGAAGCATTATCGGTGGAGCCACTGGCTTTTCTCGGAGTGATAAAAGCCGCCAACCTGAAACAAACCAGTGCGAATGTAATACTCAATGATCTTATCGATCAGGGTATTATCAGTTTCAGGATGGTTGGCAGGACCAAGACTTATGAAATGAAGTACGGAGCCCCCGATCTGGATTTTACTCCTTTTGAAAACCTCAGGGAATTTAAAATGGCTGATTTTAACCAGATGAAGGGGTACATCGGGACAGCCGCCTGCAGAATGGAATATCTGTGCAACTATCTGGGCGATAGCCATACCGGGAGATGCGGGCATTGTGATAATGATATGAAAACGGTACATGACGGGAGTACTGCAAGCGATTCCATGGAAGCAAAAATTATGGAATTCAGAGAGTCATTTTTTCCCGAATTGGAGGCAGGCGCCAATCCGGGAATTCTAAAGGATGGCATTGCTTCTTCCTATTATGG
>CAILAQ010000864.1 GCA_903832165.1 uncultured Bacteroidota bacterium
ACAATGAGAATGGCAGTGATAAAACTCAGGTAAATAAAGAGTTTTGTCTGATACCAGGCCGGTACCACGATTATAGTGGTTGCCAGTTCCGGGCTTCTGACTCCAAGGCTGTTTGTTCCGGTGATCCGGAGGGTATAATGACCGGGAACAACATTTCGGTAATCCACCTGGTGCATGCCGGTGGGCAATTGTGTTTTGCTTTTATCTGAATTTTCAAGGAAATAGGTAAACTGGTTCTTGAATGGATTCAGGTAGTCCATAACGGAAAATGTAACGCTGAAGGTATTGTCCGAAGAGGGAATCCTGATGGTGTCGGAAATGGGAATCTCATATTTTTCCTTATCGCCGTGCGCTATAAATCCGGTTATGAGGGTGGCCGGGATTTTTGACGTTCTCAGGGTCGTTTGGGGAAAAAATGCCATGACCCCGTTAACGCCCCCGAGGAATACTTCTCCGTTAGCTGATGTAAAAATGGAGTTCTTATTAAATTCATTACTAAGAAGTCCGTCCTGAACATCGAAATTGGAGAATTCATCATTCCTGTGGTCAAACCGGGAAAGTCCGTTGTTGGTGGTCAGCCAGAAAATCCCGTCTCTGTCTTCATAGATCCCGTAAACAACATTGTCACATAATCCATCTGCCATGGTATACCTGAGGAAACTCCCGGTATGGGGATCAAAATGGCAGATCCCGCCGCCGTTGGTATAAATCCATATTTCTCCGTGAGAATCCCTGAATGTTCCAAATACATAAGAAGTTGAGATGGAGCTGGTATTTCCGGGAGCGGGAAGGTAGTTTTTCCATACTCCGGTTGATTCGTTAAACTCGTTCAGCCCGTATTGTGTTGCAATAAGGAAAACATGCGGTGACAATTCGAACACGTCCAGACAGTAATTATTGCTCAGGCTGTTTGCGTTATCCGGATCATGATAATAATTGGTGAAGGTCCCGGTGGAATTATCCAGGCGGCTTAGTCCGGATGAGGTGCTAAACCAGTAATATCCCCGTGAATCCTTGAAAATATGCCAGACAATATTTCCTGCAATTGATTTTCCGGAATTGTCATGGAAGTAGGGTTTGTTGGTTTTGCTATCGGGTTTGTATTTGTTTATGCCGGAGCGTGTTGTTATCCAGATATAAGGTGGATCGTTCAGCAGATCAGTTACCTGGTTTGATGAAAGGCTATTCTGATCATTATCGGAATGCTTCAGGAATCCTACAGGTTCCTTTCCGCGACTCCAGCGGATGACCCCATCCTGGGTGCCGAACCAGAATGAGCCGGGTTTTGGTTCTATGATTCCGAACGTTGAATAGGATTTGACAATTTCGTAAAAAGCATGGGGGTCCGGTACCAGTTTAACCAGCCCTTTATGGGAAGTCCCAAGCCAGAATAGCCCGTTTCTGTCCTGTATTATCGACCAGAAAGAAGTATAGGAGAAGTAACCGCTTTCCGGAATTCTTTGCTGGAGATTAGTATACTTGTTCCTGACTCTGTCGAAAAACAGCAAACCGCTTTCCATGGTTCCGATCCAGATTTTGTTTTCCTGATCGGCGTAAAGGCAGTTAATAATCGTATTGCCGGATTCAGGGCTGGACGACACTGAATCCTTATAGGGATAACAGGTAAAATTTCTTGTGAGTGTTTTGTAGCAGTGAAGTCCCGAGGGTGTTCCAACCCAGATATTGTTCTCCGGATCTTTAGTCAGAGCCGTAATAGCTGAGCTTTTCAGGTCACCGGTCTTTCCATCGGCAAAGAAACGGATTACCTCGCCGGTTAAAGGATTAAGCTTATTGAGCCCAAATTGCGTACCTACCCATACTGAACCTTCAGCATCCTCAGTAAAACTTGTTACCAGATTGGAGCTTATGGTAGTAAAGTCCCTCGGGTTGTGCTCGATATGTTTAAACTTTAGTGTTACAGGGTTAAGGGTCAGGATTCCTTTGTTGGTACCCATCCAGATGATTCCATTTGTTCCTGTGAATAAGACCCGGATGCTATCTGTCACCATACCATTACCGGCACTGTTTTCGACAGTAAATTGGGTAACAGAGAAATCTTTTTTGGAGATCCGGTTTAATCCTTTGGTTCCGGCAGCCCAGATATGGCCGGTTGCATCTTCGGCAAGGCCGACAATAGTTGCATTGGTGAGTCCCAAGGAGGGATTAACCAGGTTGATGTTAAGGGTTCTGAAAGAATAACCGTCGAATCGGTTCAGGCCGCTCCATGTGCCCGCCCAGATATAACCTTCACGGTCCTGAAGAATGCAGTTTACCGTGTTTTGCGATAAGCCTTTTTCAATTCTGACGTATTCAGAGGTAATGTTTTCGATACGGTAATCCTGTCCAAATGATAAATGCATCTGCAGGAATAGAAGAGAGCAGATGCTAAGGATTACCCGGTACATCGGGGAAAGAATTACTCGAGAGGTCCCAGGAACCTTCCGACAATTGCAAGCAGGTTCCCTTTTCGAATAGGTTTGGAAATGTAAGCGTCAAAGCCGGCATCTATTGCTCTTTTTTCATCGTCAGCCATTGCGAAGGCTGTCTGTGCAATCTGTGGAATATCAGGATAAGTATCCTTTATCTGCTGGCGAGCCTCATAACCATTGATATTCGGCATCTGCAAATCCATGAGTATCAGGTCAACTTTAGGATTCTGCTTGCATGCTTCAATAGCTTCTTCACCGCTGCGTGCCCAAAGAAGTGAGGCACCGGTTTTCTGCAAAACTGCTTCAAGATAAAGGTAATTTGAATCTTCATCTTCAGCAATCAGAATGGTTTTACTGCTCCAATCCATAAAAACTCATGTTTATTAATGACCAAAATTACACTATTTGCTTAATCTTTCAACTGGTTTCCAAATTAATTGTATGATAATTTAAGAAACCTGCCATTAAAGGCCTTAAGCCTGCCTGTTCAGGGCTCCTTAATTTCTTTCAGAGATTTTCGTGCGAGGATCAGCATAAATATTCCGAACACCAGCATAAACAATCCGATCCAGAGGTTAACGTTGAAATTAAGGGACTTGGCATAGAATTCTGTATCACTGCCTGTTACTAAACCATAAACTGAAAGAATGATCCCGAAGATTGTAAAAAGCAATCCGATTGGAATTTTGATATCTAGCTTCATAAATAATCCTCCTACCAGAAAATAATTGATAATACTAATGTCAGGGCTCCAACGATAACAGCAAGAACGACCGGCCGGTTCCACCATTTATCATCTTTGTCCACAATGCGTGGGGTGAGAGAATAAACAAGGCCGCCAAGCTCTTCATTAGATTTCATTTGTTTTGTCATGAATGTCAGGCCCACAGTAAACACGGTGGCAGAAGTCCACGCGATAATGGCTGTCCAGAAGCTCTGGGCCATACCGCTTGGATAGGTGTGAGAAACGCTGATCCATCCTCCCTTGATCACCGCAGCAGGGTCAGCACCGGCAGGGATGGTTAAGCCGTGGTGGACCATGGCGCATCCGATACCAACCAAAAGACCCCAGAAAGCTGCGTTACCGGTAGCTCTTTTCCAGAACATACCCAAGAACAGAACTGCGAACAGGGGAGCGTTGACCATTGAGAAAATCATTTGGAGAAAATCCATGATATTGCCGAATTGTTTGGCAAGATAAGCCGCACCAATGCTGAGAACAACACCAAAGATGGTAGCGATCTGCCCGACTTTCAGATAGTGGTCATCATTTTGTCCGGGTTTGATATAGCTTTGATAAATATCGTATGTCCACACAGTATTGAAAGCGGAGACGTTACCTGCCATACCCGACATGAATGAGGCAAGCAGGGCCGTAAGTCCCAGGCCAAGAATTCCTGATGGATAATAGTGGCCAAGCATCGAGGTGATTACGGAATTGTAATTAGGTGAACCATCCGGCATAAGTTCCAGCGAAAGAGTTCCTTTGGAGGCAAGGGCCATTGCAGCCATTCCGGGAACGATAACCAGGAAGGGGATAAAAATCTTGGGCAATGCACCGATAAGCGGAGTTTTTCTGGCTGCGCTCATGGAATTTGCAGCCATGGCTCTCTGAACCACCAGGAAGTTGGTACACCAATATCCGAAGGAAAGAACAAACCCCAGGCCCATAATAATGCCGAACCATTCAACCCCCATCGGATTTGACGCAGATGAACCGGAATGAGACCACATCTGGGTCCAGGCACCGGCCTGATATCCTTTATCAACCGCTACCTGCGATAGTGTTTCGTTCATGCCGCTCCACCCGCCGGCATCCTTAAGACTCAGGAAAACCAATGGGAAAAGGCCGATAACTATGATAAAAAATTGAAGAACCTCATTGTAAATGGCTGATGATAAACCACCCAGGTAGGTGTATGCCAGTACGATGCCTGCCGAAACTAAAACGGAAACATCAAATGGCCAATGCAATAGCTTTTCCATCAGGGCGGCCAGCGCATACATGGAGATACCTGATGCGAGTACCGTCATCAGGGCAAATGCAATCGCATTTAATCCCCTTGTTTTCTCGTTGAATCTCAGTTTGAGATATTCAGGAACCGACCTGGCTTTTGAACCGTAATAGAAAGGCATCATGAAAAGCGCAAGGAAAATCATTGCAGGAATAGCCCCGATCCAGTAAAAATGGGTGGTGGCCATTCCATATTGTGCTCCTGATGCCGACATGCCAATAACTTCCAGGGCTCCAAGGTTTGCCGAGATGAAAGCGAGTCCTGTTACCCAGGCCGGCAATGACCGTCCGGCTTCCAGGAATGCCTTTGACGAACTCATGTACCTTTTCAGCGCCCAACCAATTCCGATGACGAACAGGAAGTAGATGATTATAATTAAATAATCGATCCAACCGAGTGTAAGAAGATTTGGCATATGATCCTAGTTTAGTTATTGGTCCAAATGTATAAATTAATCCTAATTGATTGGTTTTATATCTTCTCCTTGTTTAAACCATTTCAACCAGATGTTTTGATCGGATAGGGCTTTAATAAATAATCCACCGATAACTGGCCTTGCCTGAAACCCTACTTTATAGGCGTTATCGACAATATACCAGTCGGTAAGCGGTACACGCTGCGGAGTTATCTGGATAAAATTGTATACCGGATTGAAAAGTGCATCAAAATCAGTCGATTTTTCAGCCAGTGTAGCTGTCCAGAGGTTCCAGTCAGTTTTTGTCCAGCGCTCGCGATTGTCCAGTGGCAACCCGAACTGACCCTGAACGCGGATATAATAATCGATCTCTTTTTGAATAACTTCTTTTGGAAAGAGGTTCAGGTTCAATAGTTTGTCCCAGACAAGATTGTATTTTTGGCTCCAGGTGCCTGGTTGATCATAAGCCAGACGGGTGTGGTCGCCTTCTGTAGCGAGAGTGACCCATTTTGCTGCAAATTCTTCGGCTTGCCTGCGATACGATTTGGCGTCATTGGTGTTGCCTGACAAGCTGCATAATTCCGCATAAGAGGCGAGAGCAACAATTGCTTTTGCGGAAAGGTTGATATTGTGAGCAAGATGGCCTGCGAAATCATCAGTGCACAGTTGATTCTCAGGATCAAACCCCTTGCTTGATAAATATTTCGCCCATTTGTCCAGCAGTGGCAGATAGGGTTTTGAGAATGTTGCGTTGCCCTCTGCTTTTGCAAGTGCAGCAAGGATAATCAGCATATTTCCGGTTTCTTCCACCGGCATCTGATCTTCCTCGGTAAGTTCACCGCCGCCATAAGCCTGACCGGTAGCATGAGGATAAGTGCCAAGATCGTGCGGAGCGAAAGGGAATTTCCACTTTGAAGAAGAAGCGTAATCCAGAATAGGTTTTACCATTGCTTTAGTGAGCGCAGGACTAAAGAGCAGAAAAAATGGTGATGCAGGATATAGAACATCAACGGTGGCAATGCATCCGTTGCTGAAATTTTCTTTGGCAAACATCAGGGGCTGACCATTCTTGTCGGCTGTTACTTTATGGGCAGCAAGGCATTCGCGATAAACAAGTGAAGTTACCTGGGCATATTTCTGACCACCCACTTTGGTTAAATCCTGAAAAATTTTCTGATCGAATGACTGGCAGCGCTCCATTAATAAAGAATAACCGGATGCGGCGGTAGTGAGCAGGGTTTCCATGTCCATTCCATGGCGGCGCCAATATGGCCGGAGATAATCATCGAAATATCGGATGCTGAACAGGTCATCATAGGCAAGCATAGCCCATTTTGTTATAACGGCAGAATTTACTGTACCGATATTCCATGTTGCAGCCATGCTGAAGAAGCCGTCTTTAACCGCCTTTTCGCCGGGATCCTCATAAAGCGGGAGCTTCCCGTCAATGCAAAAAGCATTGCGAAGCTGTTCCCCAGGCCCGATCGAGCGGTCAGGATTCTGGCCGGCCGGAATGGCAAGCCAGCCATAACCCCAGTCGATCCGCAAGTCATCACCTTTTTTCTGAAGCACAGGCTGCTCAACAGAGCCTACTTTAATTGCTTTGATGCCCGGAAGATCACTGATGGTCCATTTTATCCGCTGATCGGCCTGGTCAACGGCAATTTCCCCGGAACAGTCGAAATACAACTGAGCTGTGTGAGGTTTCCTATCTGCCGAAGAGATATTCCAGGTGATATAGGTCAACGGCCTGGATAGCACATCAAGATCAGACGGCAGGGCAGGGGACGTGAAAATCAGTTCAATCCTGATCAGGCTATTGGCAAATCGATAAATCGTCTGCGTTGGATTTACGATCAGGCCTGTCTGGTTGACGGGCTCAATATTGGATGGCTTACTTCCCATAAGACGGTAAGTTTTGCCATCTATTCTTATCAGGCTGTGCAAGGCCTGGCGTTTACCTGTCCAATGGACTGTTTCTGCGTCATACAATCTGTCGGCAGGTGACCAGATACTGAAATAGGGATCATGGGTAACGAGTGGAACCGATGGCGGACGGAATCCGGCGACACTTTTTTTCTGATCATTCTGGGAAAACAGGGAGAAAGTCAGGAACAGACCTGAAAGAATGAGAATAGCTCTTTTCATCTTTGTTTTGTTTGGATTTCGAAGAGCTAAAAATAGAAAAGAAAAAGGGCGAACCTGCCGGTGCGCCCCTTGAAATATTTTAAATTTTATAAAAATCTATTTGATTTTTGGCAATTCGGTTTTAATCATCGTTTCAATTCCATTGCCGAATTCCTGAACTTGTTTACCGTAAAGATTCAATGCCTTGATCTGTAAGTTTGTAGGCCTTCCGCGGTAGCCGCCAAGTGCACCGTAGATTTCGGCGATATTTTCGCGTAGCCTCACCTGTCCGGCAATTCCTCCTTCACCCGGCTGTGTAGCTGAAATTTGCTCATGCATTTTGTCGCATTCAGCAATGAGTGCCCGTATTTTCTTCAGGCCGCCTCCTTTAGCTGCTGTGCTTTTTGCTTTCAGCACATCACGGGTACTCAGGATCTGCTCATCAATGGCAGCCAGTTTCTCCAGCATATTGAAAGCCTGCATGAGGGTTGCCCGCTGAAGGCTTCTGTCATCTGCAGAATGGTTGCTGTTTTGTATGTCATTTAAATGCAATTCAGTCGAATAAGTTTCGGTTCCTTTAATCACCTTTATGGTGTATTTCCCGGGTTGGTATTCAGGTCCGAAAGCTGCTTCCCCAAGAATGTTTGGTGATTTTGGAACCTTCGGCGGCTCCATTGCAGTTGCTATCTGTACGATATTAATTCCTTTGCGGGTTCCGGCCGAGAGTTTCTTCAGGAACTTTCCATTCGAGTCATAAATCTCCAGATACATTTCGCCGAAAACATGTCTTTTCTTCAGATAATAACAGATGCTGGCTGCTCCCGAAGCATTGGGGCCATAGAATTCCGCATCGCTACCGAAATCCTGCAGACCGGTTTCTGAAGTAAAATAATAAGGTCTGACCGGCAGAAAGGCAAAGTCCTGCGACATCACAGGATCGGTGAGATTTCTCAGGGCAGTGAGGTCATCAATGATAATAATGCCGCGGCCATGAGTTGCAAGCACCAGATCTTTCTGGTCGGGCTGGAAAGCCATATCATAGACTCCTGTCCGGGGGACTTTATTTTTAAATCTTACCCAATCGGAACCATGATTGAGGCTGGTAAACATGCCTGCTTCGGTACCCAGGAAAATCAGATCAGGATTCACCGGATCTTGCCGGATCACGTGGCAAAAACCTTCGATGGCCGGAGTAACCAGTGATTTCCATGTTTTTCCAAGATCCTCAGTATGATATATATACGGTTTAAGATCGCCGTTTCTATGGGCGTCTACGGTAACCCATGCAGAATTTTTATTAATATGGTCAGCCTCGATATAGGAAATGAATGCCAGTGGTGGCAATCCCCCGATGGAACTATTCAGTTTGTTCCATGTTTTACCTCCGTCTGTGGTCAGTTGTAAATTTCCATCATCAGTGCCTGCCCAGATAATATTCTCATCCAGCGGTGATTCTCTTATAGAAAACAGCGTGGTGTTATTCTCGGCGCTGCTGTTGTCGATGGTAAGTCCTCCGGATTTTTCCTGTTTTTGCCTCTCGGGATCATTGGTGGTCAGATCAGGGGAGATGCGTTCAAAAGAATCACCCTTATCCTTGCTTCTGAAAATATATTGAGCTCCCACATACATCCAACCTGATTTCTCGCCAAAAACGACAGGTGTATTCCAGTTGAACCTTAGCTTGCCGGTGCCCTCCTCAGCAAATGGTTTAATGTACTTGCTTTCTCCGGTTTTGTGGTTGGTGCGGGAAACTCTTCCACCCTGATATTGCGAATAGGTAATATCGGGATCGGAAGGATCGCCGTATGCATAAAATCCGTCGCCGAATCCGATGTTTTTCCAATCCGAGTTCCTGATACCGCCTGATTTCCGGGATGGAGCCATCCAGGATCCGTTATCCTGCAAACCTCCATATACATTGTATGGATTTTTACGGTCGATGCTTACGTGATAAAATTGGGAAACCGGCAGATTCTGAACAAATCTCCAGGTGTTCCCTTTATCCGCAGAGATGTAAACACCACCGTCGGTTCCCATGTAAATCAGCCGGTTATCGACCGGGCTGATCCAGAGTGCGTGAGTGTCGCTGTGATAGTTGCCGCCGGTGACCGATGGGCTTTGAAACATCTTGCCTCCATTGGAGCTAACCC
>CAILAQ010000865.1 GCA_903832165.1 uncultured Bacteroidota bacterium
AATCCAAATCGGCATCGCATAATATTTCCGAAATCATGTCTAAGGGCTGCTGCGGAACCCGGGTAGCCAAAATAGCTCTTCGCACCTGTTCAATATCCTCATCTCCAATATTCCTTGTCCGGAGGAATTCCTCTGCGATAAAGGCACTTTCAGTCTCATGGTCAACGTTGGTTATAATGTACCCTGTATCATGAAAACAGGCACTGATCTGCAACACATTAAGGTCGTCATCACTCAGACTGCAGCATTGGCCAATAAGCACTGAGGCTTCAATGACTTTAAAAGTATGCTTCCTTGAATGGAAAAAATATTCATTTGAAAGGCTATTTTTCAAAAGATTCGTGACATACTTTTCAGCATCCTGAACCAAACTGGAATCGATCTTTCTCATAGTTCCTGATTTGTTTTGGAATCAGTACAATTATGTTCTATAGTTATCTCCTTAAGTGCTGCGAGTTCCCTGGTAGTCTGGCGCAAACGCCTCGACATGCTCTCAAGCAGCCGCATTGCCAGCGACGGATCCTTTTGAATGGTAGTATAAAAATTCTGTTTGTCGATAGTCAGTAATCTGGTCTCGCCCATGGCACGAACAGTGCATGACCTCACGTCCTTTTCAAACAATCCCATCTCACCGAAAAATTCCTTGTCGCCAAGTTCCGCAACCTTGGTTTCATTACCATTGGCATCAACAAAAACGGCTACTCTACCCTCCTGAATAACGTAAAGACAGTCGCCGGTTTCACCCTGACTGATAATAATATCGCCGGATGCATATAGCTGCCCGAATGCTGTTGTCATATCATCAATTATTAAGTTTTGCTGATATCTTGCTATCAATAAAATACATATCTATTTCACCGATATTTTTCGCCGAAATCTTGCCACGGTACTCACATTTAAAAACATCTTTTACCAGCTCATAAGTTGCTGATGAGATATTTACTTTTCCAACCTCTCCGTTGGATTCCATCCTGCTTGCAATATTTACCGTATTCCCCCAAATGTCGTAAGCATATTTCTTCCGCCCTACAACACCGGCAACCACAGGTCCGGTATGAATTCCCACCCGGAGTCCCCAGTTTGCCATACCCTTTTCCTTCCTGATAGTATTCTGAGCCTCCATGTATGCCTGCATTTCCATACCGGCTTCAACTACATTCAGAGGATGTGTGATGTTCCCGGTTGGAATACCCCCGGCACACATATACGCGTCACCAATCGTCTTTATCTTTTCGAGATTATGACGCTCAATTATGTTGTCGAATTCCTGAAAATATTTGTTCAGTTCCGTCACCAGATCATTCGGAGAAAGCCCCTCGGCAATTCTCGAAAAATCCTTAAAATCAGTAAAAAGAACAGATACACTCTGATAATCACGCGGAGTCGCTGCCCCCTTGTCCTGAAGCTCCCTTGCTACCTCCGCCGGAAGAATATTTAACAGCAAACTTTCAATCTGGTCCTTCTGCTTATCCAGAAGCTTGTTAATTTTTACCTTACTCAGATAGTTTCTGAAAATAATAAAGGCTATTGCCAATATCAGAATTAATCCGGCCAGAAAGGAATTCTTTACAATGCGCTGCTTCTGAATTGCCAGCTTCTGAAACTCAACCTCACCCTCTTTCTTTACCAGATCGAAACCGAGCTGCTGCCGGGTAATCAGGTTATCGTTGGAATTCAGATAAAGAGTGTCCTTTATCCGTCCAAGCAACACCTGGTACTTATAAGCGTTCGTAAAATCGGAAATCGAGGCATGCAGGTCGGCTAACCCGGCATAGGCATCTCTGAGCTCAAAATTGGCATTGATCTCTTTTGCAATCTCCTGCGCTTTTTTAAACGACCCGATGGCATTCGAATACTCACCCTTCAAACGGTAAGTATTGGCCAGCCCGAGAAGAGAGGAAACCATTCCGGGTTTTGCATCGCGACTGGTTGCAATATCCAGTGCCTTCTGCTGACTGGTCAGTGCGGATTTAAAATCTCCCTGATGCGCATAAACGTTGCCTATGCTCGTCAGTGTAAATGGAAGGTCCCCGGAGGAAGAACTTTCGAAAGCTACCTTCGATTTATTATAGTAAATAAGGGCCGACGGGTATTCTCCCTTCTTAAAATAAGCTTCTCCCAGATTAACCGAGGCCGTACCAATGGCATCTATATTATGGATGGCCTCAGTAATCGGCAAAACTGCCAGGTAAATCGTAATAGCCTTATCAATTGTTTGCGGCTTCTTAAGATAAACAGCACCGATATTGATCATGGAGGTAGCCAGTCGTAACGAATCCCCATTCGCTTCAGCCGCTTTCTGCGCCTCGAAATAGAACTCAAGAGCTTTGGTATCCTCCCCGAAATCATTGTAAACTGCCCCAATATTGGTCAGCATATTTGCAACCCCCGACTTGTCGCCCAAAGACTCAAAGACAAACCGTGATTCCTGCCAGTTGCTTATGGTTTCGGAAAATTCACCGCTGACATAGTGGGCCAGACCGGCATTTTTATAGGCCAGGGCAAGACCTTTATTATAATCCAGTTTCTTTGCCAGATCAATGGCTTCATTACTGTATTGCAATGCTTCTTTAGGCGAGGTGCGATAAAGCTTCCGGCCCAGATCAACCAGGAGGTCAACTTTAACCGTATTGTCACCTGCAGATGCCAGGGCCAGCTTTAAACTGTCTGTTTTGGAATCCTGAGCAAAAACCTGACTGCATATAAAACCCGCCAGTACCAGCAAAAAGACTTGCCTGAGCAATACTGCGATAAAAGAGGGACCCGAAGACCCCTCTTTATATTTAAGTTTTGATTCTGCTGTCACATTATTGCTTCAAAATCTTAAATCGCTGCAATATTCCATCGGAGGCAACCTGAATGAAATAAATCCCCGCAGGTTTCCCCGTCATCTCGATTTCCAGACCCATATCACCCCTCCAGTTCATCGTCACTTCTGCAGTCCTGCCCAAAACGTCATAAACGATAACATCGCCCTTTCTTGGTTCCTGCGATATTGTGACGATTACGTTGTTCAGCACAGGATTAGGATATACCTTTACAACCTGGTCCGAAGTGCCATCAGCCGGATTTGTGATTATTCCGTCCTTGGTGCACTTTTTGGAGGTAGAGCTGGCCAGCGAGGCAACCGATGATTTATGTCCGCAATCGTTGGTAACCAAAGTCCATGTGAGCTTCTTCCCATCGAATTTCACGAAGAATATACCTGCGCCCGGGTTGAAAAGCTGCGGAGGTAATGTTCCATCGTAACTTCCTGCTGAAGTCAGGAAATTCTCAAGTCCATCCTTAACATAAACCATAGTGGCGTTATCGTTGATATAGCTGAACCTTGCCTCATATGCCCATGGCGAGCCGGTCAGGGGAGTAACACAATCCAGAGCAGTCCTTATTTTCTTTGCTCCGGCACCAGATGGATTTACATAAAGTGTTCCGTTCACGAAAAGCATGCTGTAATTTATCGGGTTAGCGATAAACGGGATGATGGAATAAACTCCCGCCTGAATTAATGGCTTATCGAGATTGAATACAGGCAGTGTTGAGCCAAAAACAGATACCTGCGATTCGCCGGAAAGGAATCCGCTCCAGGAATAGGTATACACCGGAACTTCACCAAAACTGATCACCTGATCCTTGGCGGTCAGGGTAAGAGTTGCCTGGGTAATTGTAAAACCGGCAGACACAAAGGTTATCGCATAGTTATTCCCGGCTGTGAGAGTACCCTGATTAATAGGGTATATTCCTGCATTCTCGCCGGCCGTGCGAATCAGTGCTCCTGTAAACGCATCACTTCCCAGCAAAACAGGGGTATAGCTGTATGGGAAAGAGGAAGGATCAGAAGATCTGTATACCTTGGATTTTCCTGAGGTAGCAGTAACAGTTACAGCACGTGGTGTAATGTTTGCCGCAGTGGCGGCAACACCGGTCAGATTATAATTTATCGCCGCAATGCCTGAAAGAGAAGTGCCGGATGAAGTAACCACCTTCCCTGTTCCCGAATTGGCATCAGCAAACTGAGCCAGGCCTCCGGTTAAAGTGACGTTCCCGATATCTGCGGATAGTACGCCAATAAGTGTTCTTGAAATAATGGTGGCCGTAGAATTTCCGTCGTAAACTTTATTGGCAGCAGTAAAAACTCCGGTGATTGGCAGCGGGGTTATGGTTAGCGACGCTGGAACAAATGTTAGCTGATAATTGGCCCCGGCCGAAAGTGTGCCGGCACCAATCAGATAAGTCCCGGCATTTTCACCAGTTACCCGAGCCAGACTTCCTGTAAATGAGTTGGAATTAAACAAGGGAACATCAACCGTGTAAGTCAGTACCGGATCCGCGGTTCCATAAACTTTCGATTTTGCTCCTATGGTGATAAGCCTTGCAGCGGATGACACATTAAAGGTCTGTCCCACAGATAATGCTGCATTAAAATTGGCATCTCCAGGTTGATAAGCAGTTATATTGGCAGTTCCTGCACCGGTTACCTTCAGAGAATGTCCATTGATCTTTGCAATAGAAGGATTTGATGACTTGAACCAGACATCCAGCGCTGATGTGGCAGTTGCAGTCAGATTAAAATCCGGATCACCATAGGTTTTTATTGGCAGTGCTGCAAACTGGACCGATTGATCTGCCTTTAAAATGGTCAGGTGGCCGAGTCCATAGGTAACCTCGAAATTTTCAGAGAAAAAACCGCCCGGAATAATCCAGTGTTGACCAGCAGTATTGCCGGTAATCATATTGATCGGCCCGAACTCTGATTGTCCGCCCCCATTGGCCAGGCCAGCCTGATCAAAAAGGATAACCGAATGGGAATTACTCGTTTGAGTGATACCGTTGACTAAAGGAATCCCGTTTACAAGGGCAATGCCATTCACCAGAGGAATACCGTTAATCAAAGGAATTCCGTTCACAAGGGCAATTCCGTTAACCAGCGCTATCCCGTTAACCAGGGCAATGCCGTTTACCAGCGGGATGCCATTAACCAATGCAATACCGTTATTCGCGGTAATGTCGCCCGAATTCATTCTGTTGGCCGCATCTACCAGAGATGCCGCTTCAATATTAGCCCCGGTACTATTTACAAGAGCAATGCCGTTGACCAAAGGGATTCCATTGGTCGCCATCATGTTCATGTTAGTGAGGTCGACATAATCAAGCCCCCCCGAATTAACCAGCGCAATGCCGTTGAGAACCGGTGAACCATTAACCGGCGGAATACCGTTAACCATTGGAATTCCATTGACTACCGGAGCCATGGGAGCATTCACCAGCGGAATACCATTCTCAACATTATACGGCAGATTGTTGACCAGCGCAATACCATTAACAATGGAAGCACTATTGACCAATGGAATACCATTAACCAGCGGAATACCATTGACCAGCGCAATACCATTTTCAATCTTTGCTCCATCGATAAAAGTCCCGGTGGCATTCACTTCAACCTGGATACCGTTAACCAGGGCAATGCCATTTACAAGTGGAATACCATTGACCAAGGGAATACCATCAGCCAGCAGTACATCTCCTACCTGAGTCATAAGGCCATTTTGCACGGTAATCTGAACTCCATTTACAAGCGCTATTCCATTGGTTATGTAGGGAGCATTCACCAGTGGAATCCCATTGACAAGCGGAATTCCATTAACAAGCGGAATTCCGTTCTCAACTTTATTACCATTGACATAAACTCCGGTGGTATCAACCCTTACTTCTATTCCGTTCACAAGCGCAATACCATTCACCAGGGGAATACCATTAACCAGCGGGATGCCGTTGACAAGCGGAATGCCGTTAACCAGAGGGATCCCATTAACCAAAGCGATACCATTCGAAACAGATGCAGCATATCCTGATTGCAAAAGAGCATTTATATCAGTTCCCAGATTTGTTCCAGGAAAACTATAGTTGTATGTAATCGACTTACCATCAATAGCTTCCCCATAGATCCGAGTCATATCGTTCGGGGTAATGACCAATGGCATCTTTGTGATCTTGAGCAGACCCTTGCCTTCCACGGGAGTAAATACGAATTCCGGAGCTGTTCCGATAGAATCCGCAATCAGGTTATAATTATATAGCTCCCTGAAGGAAATATCTGGCAAGTTCGGAATATAGGCCTTAATGGTATAATTGCCTACATTACTCAAACTGGTGGCATCAGTTGCAAATAATAAGCCATTTAATCCTAAATCACTCATAGTCAATCCAGATCCTGAAAGTGGCAGTCCGTTTACTAAAACCGAAACTGAAAATACCGGGATATTTTCCCCGAATTTCATGGTTTCATTATTTGGATAAACAGTAATATTTTTCTTGGGAATATCATAAAACGAAATGGAGTTGGAGATACCTCCATCCAAACCGCTCACCGTTTTCGGTATCGTTGAAACCTGGATCGGCGGGTTTCCGGAAAAAGCAGGTATTGGTGCGGAAAGCTGTGAAGTATTAATGTAAGTTGTAGGCAACGGGCTACCCCTGAAAAGAACTTTTGTGTCAGTGGAGAAATAATTACCCTGCACCACCAGGTTAAATGGTGCAGCACCTGCCGTTACTCCGGCCGGAACAGTCAGGCTCACCAGACTCGGAGAAGGGGCAGCGAAACCTGAAAGAGCCGCATCAGCTTTGACAAAACCGAAACCGGTATTGTAATCAAAACCAGGTGCATCCATATCAATAGCGGTTGATTGCAGGATATGCCGGATATTTCCAGGTGTTACCGTGGTTTCGAGCATGTATTTTTTTCGCGCTTCGATCAGGAGAGCCGCCACACCTGCAGCATGCGGCGCAGAAGCCGAGGTACCGAAGAAATTTGGAAAAGCATCACCATCAATATTCTGACCACCCATGTCAACAGTGGTATTTACTCCGTTCGGAGCAGCAAAATCAGGCTTTTGCCTTAATGAAACCTCACCGGTTATTCGCGTTCCCCCTGTGGAGGAAAAGCTTGCAATCGTTGGAACAGCCAAACCAAAGGCCGGCGTGTTGGAATACAATACAGCTCCAACCGACATAGCACCATTGGCATTCGCC
>CAILAQ010000866.1 GCA_903832165.1 uncultured Bacteroidota bacterium
TCTGATCGATGGAAACAGGTTCAATGCCTACCCCGGAATCGACCACCAGTGCATTGTAAAAGGCGATGAAAAATATCTTTCAATTGCAGCCGCATCGGTGCTTGCAAAAACAAGCCGCGATGCGTTCATGCAGCAAATTCATGAAGAATATCCGATCTATGGCTGGAACCGGAATAAGGGGTACCCAACGAAAAAACATCGGGAGATCATTGCGGAACACGGCATCACCCCATTTCACCGGAAGTCGTTCAGAATCAATCTACCCACCCCCTACCCCTCCCTGCCCGCAGGGAGGGGAGGTACCTCTGCACCGGCATAATGCTGTATATCATGTTGTTGGGAATGGCAGCACCTCTCCCCTCCCTTTTCAAGGGAGGGGCCGGGGGTGGGTAGATTGATATAAAACTACTTTCAGGATTGGATTTAAAGTCTATCCATTAATCTAACAATTGCATTATCTTTGGCTCGGAATAATAACAACTGCAGCGACCACCCGGAGATGAAAGACCTCAAATTCAAATCAGAAGTTAAAAAACTTCGCAGAAACGCGGAAAAAATATTAAAAAAGGCTACGGATAAGCCGGGTTATGCGATATCTGAGGTGAATACCATTAAACTCATTCACGAACTTGAAATACACCAGATTGAACTCGAATTGCAGAATGAGGAGCTCAGACTGGCAAAGTTAACGGCCGAGGATGCAGTTGACAAATACACGCAATTATACGATTTTGCGCCATCGGGTTATTTTACCCTTACCAGGGAAGGTTTGATCACAGATTTGAACCTCAGCGGGTCTCAAATGCTTGACAAAGATCGTTCTAATGCAAGAAACAATTTGTTTGGTTTTTTTGTTTCCGATGAAACCAGGCCTGTATTCAATCGCTTTCTCGAAAATATATTTTCAGGCAACAGCAAAGAAAGCTGCGAGCTGACGCTGATTACCATTGGCAACTCTCCGAAGCATTTTATCCTTTCGGGCATTCTGAATGAAGATGGGGGGCTGGGCAATGTCACCATGGTTGATATCACCCTGCTAAAGCATGCAGAACAGGCCTATCTGGAATTAAATGCAACCCTTGAAAATCATGTAAAGGAGAGAACGGATGAATTGTTAAAATCAAATGCCCTGCTCAGGCGAACAGAGGAGAAATACCGTACGGTTGCCGACTTTACACACGACTGGGAGTACTGGACCGACCCCGATGGCACCTTTCTCTATTGCTCACCTTCATGCAAAGCAATCACCGGATATCATGCAACCTCCTTCATGCAAAATCCGCACCTGATGATGGAAATTATCCATCCGGATGATCTGAACACCTTTCAATCGCATCAGCAAAGGGAAGCATCGGCGCCGGATGCAAACCAGGAGATACAATACAGAATCGTCCGGCCTGACGGAACAACCGGATGGATTGGCCATGTTTGCCAGCCTGTTTACGACAAATCAGCTCTTTTCACCGGCATCAGGGGAAGCAACAGAGATATTACCGAACGAAAAAACATGGAACTGCTGCTTACCATCAGCCAGCAGAAGTACAGGCTTTTGTCGGAAAACATTACAGACGGAATATTTATTTGCAACAACGGGACCTTCGAATATACCA
>CAILAQ010000867.1 GCA_903832165.1 uncultured Bacteroidota bacterium
CATTGGCCGAGTTCAACATAAAATTTACCGGAAGCATCATCGATATTATAATTTCTGCTGTAAGAAACCTGTTCGCCATAGAATGGCATACCTGCTTCTTTCCACGAGTGAAGTCCGGGATTTGCTGAAGGCTTGATCAGGAATCCGCGGGAGGCATTGTCAAGGCTGAAATCTCCGATAATATACACTGGCATCAATTCCGAGAAAACAGTCATTTTGGGGGCCGACAATTCGATAACATTATCACCTTTAAGGATAACATCGCCAATCTGATAAACAGGGAAATGACGGTCGAGCCACCACTTGTCACCTGACGGGGTGATGACCTTGCCATTAAGTTTAATCTCCCATTGGTCGGGGCGTTCTATGACTGCCTGAAGTGTTTTTATTGTTTCGTCAGAAAGGGATTCATCAACCGCAAAATGATAGCTTGCCTTAAACCAGGAATCTTTAGTGAAATTGTCCATTTCAAGATATTGCTGTTTATACTGAATCTTATGCTGCCAAGGATTGCCGGTTTTTAATCCGGAAATCTCAAACAACTTATACATGGCAGTCATAAAATACATATCCTCCTTTTTGAAGGATTTTGTTTCCATGCTGAGGTAATCCAATGTAAGGACATTAGGCGTTAATCGTTTTGCCTTGATTTCTCCTGAACCAGCAATTTGGCCCGGAGTTTCAGCAACTACTGCCTCCCGGGATCTAGGTGCTTCCTTTTCTGTTCCGGACAGGAATAACCGGCTGCCACCAGGAGGCACAGTAACCATGAAGCTGATCATCCCTGGCTTTCTGTTAAAGCTGACCGGGAGAATGGCTCCGTTATTGAGGTCGATTTCCGACAGGTTGCGCTGCCTGATCTCAATTTCAGCTTCTGCCGGATGTCCGAGATCAGAATTCACCAGGAACAGCAACTGACCGTCATCGAGAATTCTTCTCTGATGGAAAAGCTGCCCTTTGGATTTATCGATCTGTTTTATTGAAACATCCGGATTGACAAAATATGCCTGGATATGGGTAGACGTCAGATCTTGTCCGCTGATCCAGTTGACAGGATATTTCGCTGCAAGTTCTCTGACTGCATTGTTTGTTTCGCCATCGATATAGTCAACCGAATCCGAGAAGCTTAATATTGAGTATCCATGCGACAGATAGTCCTTAATGACGTTCAGTGTTGTGGTTTCAATATTTCTGATCCCGGGAGGCAAAATGATATGATTATAGTTGCGGTTACGGATTTTCAAGCCTTCTTTAGATAAGCTTCCGAATCTTTTAATCACTTGTTCTGAACCAAGGTCATATTCAATATGCTCAGATTCTAATTGTTGAATGAATTTTTTAAACGTGACTGACAAATTGAAGATCCTCCGGTCATCTTTAGCAGAGGTATGATACATCCATGCGGTGGAATTCGGCTGGATGATCAAAGTATTATTTATTTGTTCGCCGGCTGACATGGCCAGACAGATTCTTCCGATATAATCTCCAAGTGTTGAAAAATTGCCCCACCACGGTTCCTGGTAGCTGAAAGATGGCGGGTAGTCGAATTTGCGCACGCCCTGGAGACTAAAGAAGGAGAGGTGGGGGTTAACGAAATTGACACCCAGCACCACTTCCCAATCTACCAGCCTTTTCAGTTCTGCAAAACTTATTTGCCAGCCGGCCCCTCCCCAGGTTTCACTTAACCGCCGATTCCAGCCCGATTGATTTGCAGCGCTTCCAAGTTCCCTGATAGCGCGGGTATTCCCGAACTGACCTTCCATGCCTGTTGAATCATAAGCCCTGCCCAGCATATCAACGCCAGGCATCTGGTGATACATATAAAAGGCTGATTCATCAATGCCGTCGCCTGGATAAGGCCAGCCGTGCTCCCAATAGTGCCCGGTCCATTTCAGATTGTTTTTAGTGCAATAGTCATACCATGGAACAGCCCACCTGTCGAGGAACATTTCAAGGAGCAGGGTGTAGTAATCATGACGCACCTTGGTGTAATTGTCTGTTTCCTCAACAAATGCGGCAAGTTCAGGTTCCAGACGGTAACCAAAACGATATTCGAACTGATCAAAGAGGTCAGGTGTCCATCTTAACAGTGTTTCCGGTCCCTTGGCAGCTTCGAGATTTGGCTCATCAGTGAAAATTCCTGGAAGGGTTTTTCCAAAATCCTCTTTATTATATTTCTCATAGCCTTCCATTGTTGCTTTCATGAAAGTATCTGTTACTCCCGGATACAGAAGATCGACATATGGAAAACCACC
>CAILAQ010000868.1 GCA_903832165.1 uncultured Bacteroidota bacterium
CATCCATCCGACGAGAAGCACAATTACGGTCATGGCAAGATCGAAAACGTTTCCGGCGTTATAGAAGGCATACTGATTTTTATTGCTGCAGGATGGATTATTTTAGAGGCCGTTAAAAAAATGGTAGACATTCAGCCGGTTGAATCCATCGGCATTGGCAGCCTGGTAATGTTTATTTCAGCTATTGTGAACACTGTAGTATCCCGGAAACTATACAAAACAGCTAAAGAAACGCATTCCGTAGCATTGGAAGCCGATGCCCTCCATCTGAAAACAGATGTCCTAACCTCTTTGGGGGTGGCTATTGGCTTATTGCTCATGTGGGTCACTAAATTGCACTGGCTTGATCCTGTTATCGCAATTCTGGTTGCACTGCTTATCATCAGAGAGTCCTTTGAACTATTGAAAAGAGCTTTCTTTCCGTTACTCGATGTTGCCTGGGATTTGGAAGAGTTAAAGAAGCTCAAAATGATTTTCACGGATCTGGAAGTTAATCACCATGACGTTAAAACACGAAAGGCAGGCAATTACCGGTTTATCGATTTCCACATCGAGATGCCCCCGGACATTTCGTTTGAGCAGGTTCATAATTTTTGCAACCTGATTGAGGATGAGATTCAAAAGACTTTTGAAAATGTTCAGATAACCATTCATGCTGAACCATTCGATCATAACTAAGGAGCGGACCGGGAGAATAATCACCAGGCCGATCCTGATTATTTCTCTTGTCAGTTTGCTTACCGATGTAGCCAGCGAGATGCTTTATCCGGTGATGCCAATGTTCCTTAAATCTATTGGTTTTTCGATTGTGGGCATTGGAATTCTCGAGGGTTTTGTTGAGGGTTTTGCTGGAATTTCAAAAGGTTATTTTGGCAATATCTCTGACCGGGTCGGCAAGCGCGTGCCATTTATCCGTGCAGGATATTCATTCAGCGCTTTGGCCAAGCCGCTTATGGCTCTTTTTACCTTTCCCGCATGGATATTCATAATGAGAACATTTGAGCGACTGGGTAAAGGGATAAGAACGAGCGCAAGGGATGCTTTTCTTTCCGATCATGCACTACCTGAGACAAAAGGCAGAGTTTTCGGATTCCACCGAAGCATGGATACCCTGGGAGCTGCACTTGGGCCAATCATTGCACTAATAGTATTGTACTTTCTTCCGGAACGATACCGGCTATTATTTGTCATATCGGTAATCCCTGGCATTTTAGCAGTCCTGTTCACCTTCCTGGTAAAGGATCGTACAGATAATATTGCAGAAAGAAAATCAAAAACCCCATTTTTTGCATTTCTGGGATATTGGAATAAATCTGAAACTCACTATAAATACTTGGTTGGAGGACTATTAGCCTTCACCCTGATAAACAGCTCCGATGCTTTTATTCTGCTGGGTTTAAAGTATAAAGGATTTACCGATACGCAGGTAATAAGCTTCTACATATTCTACAATCTGGTTTATGCCATCACCAGCTACCCGATAGGTTGGATATTTGACAGGATAGGAAAAAGAAGAATCCTTGTAATTGGGATTTTTCTGTTTACCATTTCATACGGAATTTTCAGCTTTGCCAGTAACGCCTGGGTTCTGATTCTGGTATTTTTCCTTTACGGTATTTATGCCAGCTGCACAGAAGGAATGTCCAAAGCTCTCATTACCAATATTTCCAACAAGAAAGACACTGCTACCGCTTTGGGTTTCTACACCAGCCTGGCCAGTCTGTGTACATTGCTTGCATCCACGATAAGTGGGTTATTATGGACTTTTTGGTCACTCAAAGTAATGTTTATCGTATCAGCGTCGGGTGCTCTGGTAGTGACGTTTTACTTTCTGATTTACTTCAGGTTTTCGCAGCGGTATACTTATCACTGAAAAGCCTGCCTTGCCATGTATTTCTTACCAGCATTTCCTTTTCAACTTTTGCTACAATTTCAAAGTTTTTCAAGCCCCATCGTTTTCCTGCAATAAGATCAGGTGGCGAAGCCCCTGCGAACCGTTCAACTATGATGGAAGGTTTCAGCAATTCCAGAAAACGAATAACCAAATCAATATATTCCTCCACAGAAAACAGTATAAAATCTTCTGGATTTGTCAGATATTCAGATTCCATCCTGGTACCTCGGATAATCTGAAGTTGATGAAGTTTTATCATGTTAACCGGCAGAAGGTTCAACTTACCGGCATGATTCAGCATATCCTCAACCGATTCGCCCGGCAGTCCAAGAATCATGTGTACCCCGGTATGTATTCCTCGCAGTGCGGTTTGTTGGATAGCACCAATACCATCATTGTAATCATGTCCCCGATTAATTCTCAACAGAGTTTTGTCAAGAGTTGATTCTATGCCGTATTCAATAGAAACATAGTATCGGCTAGCGAGTTCGCGGAAATAATCCAGCATAGATTCATTTACACAATCAGGCCGGGTTCCGACAACAATTCCGGATATGCCCGGATAATTCAGTGCCTCTTCATACAATCGGCTTAATTCTTTTAATGAAGAATAAGTATTTGTGTAAGCCTGAAAGTATGCTAAATACGTAATATCCTTATACTTAACAGAAAAGAACTCCATCCCCTGCTTAATCTGCTGACTGACAGACTGCAGAGGTGAACAATAGGCTGGATTAAATGATTTATTGTAACAAAAGGTACATCCCCCTGTACCTTTTGATCCATCTCTGTTAGGACAGGTAAAACCTGCGTCTATTGATAATTTCTGAACACGTGTTCCGAATTTGCCGGACAGGTATCCGGACAAATCATTAAAACGACGGCTATGCCCCCAGGAATAAACAGTTTCATTAGGGATGGTATCATTCATTTATCACTAAAGTTGCAGTTGCCGGATTCAGTGCAATCGGTATATTATTGATGATTGCTGTCCGTATTAAGGTTTGGATATCGTGTTCATGACCATGAGGAGTTTGCAAATCGACAAAGAAGATCAGTTTTTCAACTTCATTTCCCAATATTTTTGCTGCCAGCAAGATATCTCCGCCTTCCGGACCATGACCAAAGGATTCAATTTCCATTTCAAGGACTGAATTCAATAATCTTGAAGTGTTGGTTGTCCCGATCAGCTTATGTTTCATTAGTTCCTCGCGATTGTTCTTTACCCATTCAAGGAGGACATTTTTTCTTTCATTGTGTGCAACAAGTGCGATGGCCTTTTGTGTTGTTTGTGGTTTCATAATTGATTTTATTTTTTTGTATTGAATCCAAAGGCATCCAGCATCTTATAAAAGATAGCTGTATTTTCCTGGATTCCTGTAAATTTTTCCGAATATGGGCCAAAGGAAAAAACCGGTACCATAACACCGGTGTGATCTTTGAGTGTAAAACCAGCCTGAATTTCGCCGGTTTCCAAATTACCTCCGTTTAAGCTGAGTCCCCCGGTTTCATGATCAGCAGTCACAATAACCAGTGTTTCTCCATTTTTCTCAGCAAAGTCAAGGACTTCACCAATGGCCTTATCAAAGTCGACCATCTCAGTAGCGATATAATTTATGTCATTGGCGTGACCTCCCCAATCGATTTGCGAACCTTCGACCATCAAAAAGAATCCATCCTTATCCATTGAGAGAAGGCGGATAGCTTCATGAACTGATTCAGTCAGCCGGTCCCCTCTTCCGTCCAACCATCTGGGCTCGTGAAGAGTATCAAGCAAACCTGCAACGGGTCCATGTTTCAGGGCTTTAATTTCATCGAGGTTATGAGCAATGGCATAACCTTTATCCCGCAGTTTAGTCGTCAAATCAACACCATCCTTACGTTTCTGGAAATGGTTGAGTCCACCGCCAATAAAAACATCGATATCAGTTTTAAGAAAATCGGCCGCAATAATTTCATAATCATTCCGGGAAGCCTGATGTGAAATAAATGTTGCGGGGGTTGCATGGGTTACAGCGCAGGTTACCACTAATCCGGTAGCCCTGCCCTTCTCTTCGGCCCATTCCAGAATGGTTTTAACAGGATTCCCCGCAGCATCCACCCCTATGGCCCCATTATAAGTTTTATGGCCAGTAGCCAGGGCTGTTCCACCGGCTCCTGAATCAGTTACATAGGAAGTTGAATGAGTCTTAGAAAACCCAATATTTTTCATCCTTTCCAGATTCAGATGCCCATGATTTAGCGTAAGGCCCGCATATATTTCGGATGTTCCCATACCATCACCGATCATCAGAATTACGTTTCTGACCGGTTTACCAGCTTTTGTCAGCGGATTGGAAAAACCAGATATTAAAGATGATAACAGTAATAAAGTAAAAATCCAGTTAGCTTTTTTCATTAATTCTTATTATTGGTTAAACAGTTTTATAGCATCTAAGTTCAGGACTTATCAGAGTTCTGAGGATTCTCGACAGGATCTTCAATATTTTTCTTGATGGGTCCCTCAATTTCATATTCGTTCCATGGCAGATCGTCCAAGGATTCAGCATCATTTTCTACCACATCATCATAACCGCTTCCCTGCCAAAACAGCCGGTTTCCTTTTGGCCCTTTGTTTCTATAAAACCAAGCCAGGCCAACTCCGGTAATCAAACCGGAAAAATGTGATTCCCATGAAACTGGTTCTTCTATTGGAAAAACTCCCCAGATCATGGATCCATATTGGAATGCTACCAGAAAAGAGATAGCCATTAAACCGAGATGCTTCCGGATGAGGCCACTGGCAAAAAGGAATCCTGCCAATCCATAAATAAGACCGCTGGCACCGATATGATAAGAAGATCTTCCGATGATCCATACGATGATTCCGGAAAGCAAATAACAAATTGCGAGGACCCTGAAGGACAGATTTCTATAGAAATAAAAAAGGAGGCTGGATAAGGCAAACAATGGTATCGAATTAGCTACGATATGCCTGAGTCCTCCGTGGATCAGCGGACCA
>CAILAQ010000869.1 GCA_903832165.1 uncultured Bacteroidota bacterium
CCCCTCCTCCTCTTCTTCTTCTGTCTCCTCGTCTTCAGGTCTTCAAGTCTTTCTGACTATCCCTCTTCCTCCGGGTACTGAGGTTGAATCAGTACTTCTTGATGGCCGGGCGGGACCTTATAAACTGACCGGCGCCGGAATTGAAATGGAAATAACCGCGGCTGAAAAGAGCCTGATTGAGGTTAAGCACAGCGGCGGAATTTCCGTCCTGCCGCTTGTTCATCATCCTGCCCCGGGTGATTCATCAACCGGATTGAAAATCATCAGCGATCAGTTGATCGGAACAAAATATGTGGTGAAAGTGGAAGGATTGAGCGGTACCCCTGGAAAAATCAGACTGATCAAATCAGGAAAAGTGATGGAGCATGAATTTGTTTTCCCGAAAAGCAAAGAGAAATATTCGCAGCAAGATCTCATATTCTTCAACGGGAAGCCTGCAGACGAAGTATTTTATTATGTTCTGCCCCGCAGCTTTTATGACAGCAATGGCGATAAGACCGGTGACCTCAACGGGCTTCGCCAAAAGCTCGGTTACCTGCAGGAGCTTGGTGTGACCTCCATCCTGATGCTCCCGCTTTACGAGGCAGATGTTTACCATAATTACTTTGCGAAAGATTATTGGAAAATCGATCCTGAATATGGCACCATGGATGATCTCAAGGCGCTGATGCTCGAGGTTCACAAACGGGGGATGAAGATCTACCTTGATATGGAGACTCAGTATATAACAGAGGGCTCCGACTGGTATGCCAACCGCAAGGACCTGCAGATCAAGGGAGGGACGCTGTGGGGTAAAATGCTTTCCTATGATGGCAGCCTGAGGGATTGCTATATGGCCGACCTGTACAATCCGGAGGTACGCAAATATTTCTTCGACTTGTACAAATTTTTCATGGATCCCAACAAGGACGGGAATTTTGAAGATGGTGCCGATGGTTATCGGATCGATCACATCATGGATAACCTGGATGACATGGGGAAACTCACCAACCTGTTTGCGGGGTTCTGGAAACCGCTTTTCAACGAACTGCGGGCAATCAATCCGAAAGTTAGAATCATCGGGGAGCAGTCAAACTGGGCCTCCTATGATCGCGAGGTATTTGATGGCGCTGATCTGGATTACGTGTTTGCCTTTCAAAATGCCGGGGCAATCAGCTCTTTTAATAAAAATCAATTAATAGATAAGATAGATTCGACAAACCTGCTCACTCCCGGCAACAAGGATCAGCTGGTATTTATCGAAAATCATGACCTCGACCGCTTTGCTTCAAGAATGAATGGCAGTCTGCAAAAAGAGAAAACCGGAGCCGCCTTCAATATCTTATTAAAAGGAACTCCGCTGATTTATTATGGTCAGGAACTGGGCATGAAAGGGGTAAAATACGAAGGCAAATCCGATGGAAATGATATCCCGAAACGTGAGGCATTTGAGTGGTATAAAAGCACCGAAGGGCCGGGCATGGCCCACTGGTACAAGGACAGCGGTCCGTGGTGGACGAACCGTTACGGCAAATCCAACGACGGTATTTCTCTGGAGGAAGAACACCTCAACAAGAACTCTTTGTGGAACTTTTATAAGACCCTGCTGAGCATCCGGAACCAGTATCCGGCTATTCAGGGTGGTGATCTTAGATTTATTTTCAACGATAATCCGGGGGTGATTTCGTTTATCCGCATATTGAATCAGCAAGTGATACTGGTGGTGATCAATCTTACCGGCACCCCCCAAACGGTTACCCTTCAGGAGGATGTGCCAGCCTTAAACTCCGCGGTTATTCTATCGGAACCTTTCGGCTGTAAACAAGATAAACAGAAGCTTACAATGAAAGCTTATGGAATTTTTGTTGCAGGAAACAAATAGCTATTTTTGCTGTTCAAGAAGCATAAACCTTAACATTCAGAACATGAAAAAAATTGTATTGACCATTTGCGCGTTATCGATGGTTGCCTTATCATTCGGGCAGAAAGCCAGCGATATGAAAATTGACAAAAGCAAGCTTCAGTTCAATGCTGGAGTGGGCCTTTCCACCTGGGGAATTCCGCTTTATATTGGTGCTGACTATTGGATTACTCCTGATATTACGGTTGGTATCGAAGCGTCTCTCCGCTATCGGATATTGCATGGCTATGGTGCTATTGGTGGATCTGTAAACGGGAACTACCATTTTGCCAAACTATTGGATCTTCCTGATAATATGGATTTGTACGGTGGAGTAAGTGCCGGTCCGTATATTTATATCGGCAGCGGATTCCTTGATGCTTTCAATATCGGTATCGGTCTTCAGGCTGGCGGTCGTTATAAAATCAATGACCATATGTGGCTGAATGCTGAGTTCGGCGGAGGCACACTTTCCGGAGCGAAGTTCGGAATTACGCTGAGGAGATAATCCTGAAAAGATTTATGAATTACCCCCGGTCAGGCGAAAGCCCGGTTGGGGGTTTTTTAATTCACCGATTTCGAGAACAGCCGGATCGCCAATGCAACGATCAGAATCATAATGCCGGAAAGCGCTGCCAGAGCGGGCAGGATATCGTGCCAGATCCATCCCTGTGTGGAAATAGTCCGCATAGCATGAACAGCATACGAAACCGGGTTACCCATGGCTATAGCCTTGAGCCAGCCGGGCATGGCATTGGTCGGAAACATTGCATTACTGGTGAACATCAGGGGCATCGTCAGAAAGTTTGATACTGCCATCAGCGTTTCCATCGATTTGATTCTTGATGATAGTGATAGCGAAATTCCACCCATGATAATGCCAAAAAGCCCTGCAATAATTAGCAAAGCGATAATTCCTAATACGCCGGTTTTGAAATGAACGCCGAGAAAAAGTGCAATGATCACGATAATCAAAGCCTGAAGCATGGTCTGTAATCCTATCGATAAAAGCTTTCCAAGAGGTATGGCTGCCCGGTAAATAGGTGCGGCAAGCATTTTATTCAGATAGCCGGTGCGGCGATCCCAAACAATGGTAATCCCACCGAATACCCCTCCAAAAAGTGCGGTCATGATCATGATCCCGGGAGTCATGAAATCCAGATAATTGCCTGTCCCAAGCATCTGTGCGGCTTGTGGGTTCCGTGTGAGTCCCGACATGGAATTGCCCATGAGTACCAGCCAGATCAGGGGTTGAATGACCACCATCATCAGCCTGGCTTTCTGCTGAAGGAATTTTTTTATTTCGCGCCAGAAAACCCAGTATATATCTGATAACAATAATTTTATATTCATCCTCTTGCCCTCCTGATATTATTCCTCGCCTTAAATGATTCTTCCTTGCTGGTAAAATCTTCCCTCATCTCCTTACCTGTATAATGCAGGAAAACATCATCGAGCGTTGGATTCGGAACCTCGTTTTTAATTGCTTCTTTCAATGCCGATGGGGTATCGAGCGTTTTGATCACTCCCCGGTCGATAATCGCAATCCGGTCGCACAGTGAATCTGCCTCATCCATATAGTGGGTGGTCAGAAAGATGGTCATCTTGTTCTTTTCACGCAGTGTGTTCACATATTTCCAGATCTCACGGCGGGTTTGTATGTCTAAACCCAGCGTCGGTTCATCAAGAAACAGTATGCGCGGCCGGTGAATCAGTCCGCAGGCAATATCAAGCCGTTTGCGCATGCCTCCTGAGTAAGTTTCCACCTTATCTTTTGCACGGCCGGTGAGATCAACCATTTTAAGAACCTCGGCTATCCTGTCATGAACCTCGGTGCGTGTGAGATGATAAAAACCCGCCTGGAGCCTCAGGTTATCATAGCCGGTAAGTGCATCCTCCACTGCCAGGTCCTGCGATACAAATCCCAGTTCCAGCCTTGCCTGGTAGGCATGCTTTGTAATATCGATACCGTTGATGGTGGCCGTTCCCTTGGTTGGACTCAACAGCGTGGTGAGCAGGGCAATGGTGGTCGACTTGCCCGCCCCGTTGGGACCAAGAAAGCCGAAAATTTCGCCCTCGTTAACCGTGAAACTTACATTATCGACGGCCAGAATGCCACCTTTGTAAACCTTGGTTAATCCTTGTGCTTCAATTATTGTTCTCATTGATTCGAAAAGCCTATTTTTAGCGGTGCAAACTTAAACAGATCAGTGATAAGATTGTTTTTTTATCAATAATTAAATAACATGGATCAACAGGAAATCGCAAAACGGAAGAATTTCATTCTTTCATTGATGATGATCAGTTCATTTGTTGCCCCTTTTCTGGGCGCATCTGTAAATATTGCCCTTCCCAGCATGAGTAAGGAGCTGGGGATGAATGCAATTACCATGAGTTGGGTGGCCATGTCATTCCTGCTGTCATCAGCAGTTCTTTTGGTACCACTGGGCAAGCTGGCGGATATAATCGGCCGTGTAAAGGTTTTTATTTTAGGGAACCTCATAGTGGCAATAGCCTCAATTCTTTGTGCATTAGCAAAAGATTCCACCTCGCTGATCATTTTCAGAATTTTGCAGGGGATTGGCAGTGCAATGATGTTTGGTACCAATATGGCGATCATTACGGCGGTTTTCCCACCTAACCAGCGAGGCAAAGCCATCGGTATAAATGTAACTGCAGTCTACCTTGGCTTATCTGTTGCCCCGGTCCTTGGTGGAGTCCTGACACAGGCCTTCGGATGGCAGAGTATCTTTTACCTCACCGTCCCTTTTAGCTTATTTGTTGCGATTGCTGCAGCGTTGGTGATAAAAACTGACTGGAAAGAAGCCAAAAATGAATCATTCGACTACAAAGGTTCCATCATATATATTGTATCCATGTCGGCGTTCATGTATGGATTTTCTAAAATGCCCGATCCGTTGGCTGTCGGCCTGGTAATTTTCGGAATTGTGGGCCTGTTATCTTTTTACTGGGTCGAGGTGAAAAGTCCCTTTCCGGTGTTCAATATGCAGCTCTTTTTCGGAAACCGATTGTTTGCCATGTCGAACCTGGCGGCTCTGATCAACTACGCAACGACTTTTGCAGTGACATTTGTACTTAGCCTGTATCTTCAGTATGTGAAGGGATTATCCCCGCGTGATGCTGGTGTCATGCTGATTGCCCAACCCATGATGATGGCTTTGGTAGCCTCCTTTTCCGGCAAGCTTTCCGATAAATACCGTCCAAGCCTGCTGTCATCAATGGGCA
>CAILAQ010000870.1 GCA_903832165.1 uncultured Bacteroidota bacterium
CTTGATGACATACCCGAATTCTATCCGGCCTTTCTTTGTAAATTTCAGGGAATTCTTCAAAAGGTTCATGATGATCTGATGGAGTTTTGTTTGATCGTTTATGATATAAGAGTGCGAATCTTTAAGGGCTAACTCCATAACCAGTTCAACTCTGGTGATATCAACCAATGGTTTTATCAGTCCATAAATTTCATGCATCAGTACATTCAGACTGAATTTTTCCTCAACTAACACCACTAGTCCGGATTCCACAGTTGAAAGATTAATAAGATCTGTGATAACGCCCATCAGCCGATGGCTGCTCTCGACGATAATCCCGGTAAATTCGAGTCTCTCCTTGTCAAATATTCCCGGATCATTGATTAATTCTGAGAACCCGACAATCGCATTTATCGGAGTACGTATTTCATGGGAGATATTATTGAGGAAAGCTGTCTTCAGCCTGTCGCTCTCTTCTGCCTTTTCTTTCGCCTTTATTAATTCGGATTCAATTTTAATTCGTTCCTCGATCTCATTAACCAGTCTTCTTTTCTGGATCAGAAAATCATTGATTAATTGAGCGATACGACCAAATTCCGTTTTGCGGTCAACCAGTTCAATGATTTTTTCGGGATCTTCATCTTTCAGGCTGCTGATCAATATTCTGAGGGGACGATTAATAATGCCGATAAGGAACATCGAGACAAATGCCAGAATAACCATCAGAATGAGTGTCAGGATCAGGAGTCGAGTTTTTGCATCCTTGTGGAAAACACTTGCAATTTCAACCACCCCTTTCGAGGAAAGAATTGCTACCGGAGTTTTATCCCAGGCAACAAGCGGTTTATAATTTACATAACTGAAATCTTTCAGGATAATGGAGTCTGAAAAGGTAAAGTTATTTTCAGGCTCCATCAGAGTCAATTCAGTTGTTGATATTAATCCAATTTTTTTCAGGTAGTCCTTAGTCCATATTCTGCCAACAAAAAGATATCCGTTCGGTGAAGTTTCTCTGTATTTATCGAGGGTCGGATGAATTGATCCCCCGCTGATCTGCAGAAGATCGGATCCTGTTTTTATATAAAACCGATAAAAGTGTTTATCGGAACTCCTGTCAATCACTTCCTTCACGGATATTGGCAGAATTTTTAACTCATTTATTGTATCTGTCCTTTTTGTAGAATATTCAATGGAAAAATCTGCCCCATACACCCAGGCGTAATCGATTTTGAAAGTCGGGAGAGAACTGACAATATTCTCCTCTGCCCAGTTTGCATCCCTGGAATTCACAAACGCGACCATATCGTCCCAGTAAGTATAATCATACACGAAATTATCAATACTCTCCGAGCGGAATTCTATGGCGGTATCTAAAAATTCTGATCTCCTCTCCTTCTCCTTTTCCAGCAGTGATCTGACCCGCAGCCAATCCATCCGATCGCTTATCCATAATCCAACAACCATGCAAATACCTATCGCAGCAAGGAGAAGGATAATCCGTTTTTGTATACTGAAAATCATATTACAATTCAAATCCGACCATTAATCCGCAGTACCAGGGATACTCACCGAGAAAAGACGAAATTTCGCTATTTATTGTTCTGCCGAGTTGAACATGCGGCATGAAATAGATTCCGCCCTTTGGAGAATAGGTCAGCTCAGCATTTAAGCTGATCAGGTTCATCGATGTTTTTGTTGTTCCGATGTAGAAATCATTGAATTTCGCATTTCCCCATGCGAGAACAGCTGATGATCCAAATGTAAACTGGTCGTTAAGCTGTTTTTCATAAAAAAGTCCGTGTTCAACATAAAGAGCCCCGAAGCAGGAAACAAAATCTGCGGCAATTATGGTATTAAGAATAAAATCACCGATCGGATAGGAAACGCCAAGGTACACCTCGGCTGTCGTTGGTGAAACTTGCTGCCCGACGCAATTGAAGACCATTACCGAATTTTCAATTTGGAAGTTCCCAATGGACCAGCTATAGCTTATATAAGGATCCAGTTCAATATCTTTAAGGTCATGATGACGGTCATAAATTGTAGTGTTGCTCCAGATTCCCGCGGTAAAATTCCCATAAGATGCACTCAAATCAGGTTGAAGAACCAACCCATCGTTAACACTGACTCCCCGCCATAGAAATTTTGAATTGATATCTGTAGAAAACCCCCAGGAGAATTTATTGACAGTCGTTTCTTTAACAAGTTGTACTGAATCCTGACAAACTCCGTTAAACCCTGCCAGGAACAACCCAAAAACCAAAGTAGTAACTCTGATCATTAACATTTCCTGCACTTTAAATAAAAGCATGCTATTAATTCTTCTTATCTGCACTGATTGATAAAATTAAAGAAATTATCAGATAAACAGCTAATTTTGGTACATGACAAAACAACCGTTTCAATCCAGCCAGACTAATGCCCTGAATTTACCCGGATTATCAGGCCGTGCATGCGTTATAACAGGTGGAGCCGGTATTCTGGGAAAAGCCATCTGCTTTGGTCTGGCCGCTAACGGCATCAGAACGGCCATACTTGATATTAATCCTGAGGCGGCCGGCAATCTGGCTATTGCTCTTGAATCTGAAACGGGAACAAAGTGTATCGGAGTGGGTGCGGATGTACTCAACAAGGAATCCCTTGAAGCGGCAAAGAGATTTATTGAAAGCGAATTCGGGCAGATCGACTTCCTTATTAATGGTGCCGGCGGAAATTCACCAAAAGCTACCACTGCAAAAGAGAACTACACTTTACCGGAAAATGGGGACAAGCCTGAGGAAAAAATTGAAAGGAACACCATTTTTGATCTTGACCAATCGGGGTTTAAATTCGTTTTCGACCTGAATTTCATGGGCACATTGCTCCCAAGCCAGGTTTTTGGGGAGGACATGGCGAAGCGGGGTAAGGGAGTTATCCTCAACGTCAGTTCAATGAACTCCTTCAGGCCATTAACCAAGATTCCCGCCTACTCTGCCGCAAAGGCATCTGTTAATAATTTCACCCAATGGCTGGCCGTGCATCTGGCCCCGGCAGGAGTGCGTGTGAACGCTATTGCTCCCGGCTTTTTCCTGACAGATCAAAACCGATTTCTGCTGACAGACAAAGAGACCGGAGAGCCGACAGCCAGGGGCAAAAAAATAAAAGTCAATACCCCGATGGGCAAATACGGGGAACCTGAAAACCTTCAGGGAGCTGTCCTTTTTCTTCTTTCTGATTTATCAGCCTTTATTACCGGAGTGATATTACCCGTTGACGGGGGATACTCTGCGTTTGGAGGTGTATAAAGAGAAGTATGAAAGAGGAGATTCGAAATTAGAATTCTGAATTCTGAAATTAAAGATTCAGGTGTTAAGAAGTAGAGTATCAC
>CAILAQ010000871.1 GCA_903832165.1 uncultured Bacteroidota bacterium
AATGTGCTAATGTGCTAATGAAAGAAATGAAAATAAGCCATTCTGCTCATTGTTACATTGGCAAATTGATTCATTTTCACATTGTTCAGTAATCTTTCAGGCATCGTACCGACATTCCGTTCAGCTTCTGGGAAGTATCCTGCTGGAATGCTGGTTTTCCGCGATAAATAGAGCGCATAAGGACCAGAAAGTTTAGCTGTGCATTCGGATTAGTTGTTGAGCTCCAGAAATATCCGGCATTGCCAAGATCATAAAATCTTCGATCGGCAAAAATGATATATCCGGCGAACAGGGATTGAAAACCTGAAAGCCCTCCGAGCGCCAACTGAGTTCCAGCCAGAGCCTCAGCATCTTTTGGATCAAGGAAAAGAATGAGGTCATGCCATTCGGCATCAGTTGGGATATGCCAGCCTTCCGGACAGAGTCCGGTCCTTCCCGGAATGGTATCATAGTTCATGGCTTCATTCCATTGATACAGTCCTCCGTAAATGGCGCAATTTGCAGGATCATTCTTATAGCAATACTTTTCAGCTTTTCCGTTATTCAATTGGTTTCCGAAGTTCGGAGGAAGGTCGCTTGAATTGACCATTGTTCCGATATTCAGGTTCTGTGCCATCCATATCCTGTTATTTATGTTCACAGATTTATATACCTGCCCGTCGCGGTGATCGGTAAAAGTTGAGACAGGATAAAGCGGGGCATTGGTGGTAAAGGACCAAACCGGACCCGAAACCTCGTGTGTATAAGGATCCTTCGCCACTACCTTCCAGTAGTACTGAGTTGAATATTCGAGGGGGAGGCACTCATAAAGGGCGCCTGATTTATCTTTCGCTACTAAAGGAGGATTAGGATTCGTGCCGAAATATACATCATACTTCAGGGAATCCCGGTCGGGATCAGTGCAAATCCAGCTAAGAATTCCAAGCGTACTGGACTTTGCTGCGAGGTCGGCCGGTACCGGACTTTTTGGCATTTCCGGCGGCATATTTGTAGGGGCAACAATCAAGACATAAGTCCCGGTGTCGGTTGATTCACCGCTATCCTTAACAATAACCGTTACTGTATATGATCCGGCAGTTGCATACTGATGATAAACAACCTTTGTCTTGGAATACTCCGTGTCCCAGGTCCCGTCGCCTTCGAAATCGAAGCGCACGAGAAGGGCGGCACTTTTATCTTCGGCATCGCTGCAAGCAGAGGCATCAATCTTGAAGTTATCCTGAAGGAATCCGGTTTTTGGCAAAATGCTCAGAGCGGCCTTCGGTGGGCGGTTATTCCACATCACCTTGACAAAATCCGTGAAGCGGCTGGTTTTTCCCTTGGTATCCCTCACTTCAACAGTAATGTTCATCGTACCGCCGGCTGTAAATTTATGTTTGGCAATCTTGGCCGTGCTGAAATCGGTATCAAAAACCGAATCTGACTCCCAGTCCCAGCGGACCTGAAGATTTGCAGCAGGATCTTCGAGATCATTTACACCGGAGGCATCAAAAGTAAATGTTGTGTCGATTGATCCGAATGAAGGGGCAATGGTAAAAACAGCAACCGGAGCAGTGTTTGGCTCAGGCTTGCATGTTGTTAGGAGGACAGCAATTAGGATAGAAAGGGTAATCAGGCTGATTCTGAGAAGTGTAAAAACGTTGAAGCTTTTCATGTTTTTCCTGATTAATAAGTTATTAGTGCAAAGATAAGAAAAGATTGGGTATGGGGTGTGAGGTGCCGGGTGTCGGGAGCAATTGCTATCTTAGTATCCGTTAAGACCCACAACAGTGCGTGCATAAATTTTATATCATACTAATTCTTGCTGGCTTGGCTCCTGCATTGGTAGCCCAGAAACCACTAATCCTTTCAGGCACTGTCAGGGATAAGGTTTCGGGTGCTTTTATTTCCGAAGCAAACATTTTGAATGGATCGACAAATGAAGGCACCGCATCTGACGGGAAGGGAGCCTGGAGTCTTAAAAATTGCCATGAGAATCAGCTGCTGATTGTCTCACATGTCGGGTTTCGGACTGACACTATTCATATTAAGAAAGAGGGCGCCCGGGTAAAGAAGGAGGACACGCGGGTAAAGATGGAGGACACACGGGTCCTCCACTACGAGATATTATTGGTACCGGAGACATTGCAAATAGCGGGTGCGAGAATATTGGGGCAGGCTGAAACCTGGAAAATCAGGGATCTCCCACCCGGACAGATTCGTTTATCGGTGAATGAGATCAGCAAAGTGCCGGCACTTTTCGGCGAGCAGGACCTGCTCAATTCCCTGCGCAGTTTACCAGGTATTCAATCAGTTAGTGAAGGTTCCGGATATTTTTATGTTCGCGGGGGAAATGCCGATCAAAACCTCATTCTTCTTGACGAGGCAGTAATCTATAATCCATCCCATCTTTTGGGTTTGTTCACAGTAATTAATCCATCGGCCGTGCGTTCGCTGACGCTGTACAAAAGTGGTATTCCGGCCAATTTTGGCGACCGGCTGGCTTCGGTGATCGAATTGAGCAGCCGTGATGGAAATTTCAAGAAATTTTCGGGTGAAGTATCCATTGGATTGCTGGCGTCAAAAATTCTTATTGAGGGCCCGCTGGTCAAGGATAAAGTATCGGTTCTTTTTACCCTTCGCCGCACGCAGCTTGATCTGATCACCCCGTTGCTGATCCCCAAATCGAATAATATACATGGATCTGGCTACTCATTTCTTGATTTTAACGGTAAAATCGTTTGGAATTTAACTGATCGTAATAAGATCTGGCTGTCGGCCTATACAGGTTCGGATAGTTTTCTACTGAAAGACAAGCAGTTCACTTTAAGCGATCGCATGAGCTGGGGCAACAGCCTGTTTTCGCTGAACAGTGTAAATACGACATCAGGCGGCATGGAGATGCGGACCTCAATGAACTGGTCGGGTTATGCACTCGACTTTACCCAGTTATACCATGATTATTATATCGGGCTGAACACCGGCATCAGCAATTTCAAATTCAAGCATGAATTCCTGATAAGGCCAACTGCAAAGCAGCTTATCAGAACCGGTCTTGAACTGCAGCAATACCGGTTTAAGCCTTATCAGACCAATGTTTTGCTCGGGAATGAGATCAAGGCAATTGGTGACTCGATTCCATACCGGGCGCGCGAAGCAGCTATTTTCATACACCATGAGTGGGCACCGGGTCCAACCTTCACAATGAATACAGGAATCAGGCTGATGTATTACCAGCATCGCGGTCCATTTGACCGCCTGGTGAACGACCGGCAAGGTTTTCCGGCTGATACGATTCATTATCCAAAGGGGAAGACACTGGCGGATTATCTACGGATTGAACCCAGAATCTCACTCTCCTGGCAATTCCGGCCCGGGCAGACAGTCAAAATATCCGCCAGCCGGCAGTACCAGCCGATTCATATGGTGCCAATTGCCACCACCACACTGCCTCTTGATTTATGGATTCCGTCAACGGATCTGGTTGCTCCACAGGAAGGAACAACCTTTTCGCTGGGCTGGTATCCTGACCTCGACAAGTCAGGATTGGAGGGCTATGCCGAAGGTTTCTACAGGTACTTTTCCAACCAGGTGGAATTTGCAGAAGATCAGCTCCTCCTGAATTTAGTAAAGGACAATCTGGATCGACAGCTGACATTTGGAACAGGCAAGGCCTACGGATTTGAACTTTTCATCAGAAAAAAAACCGGAAAAACCCAGGGTTGGATAGGTTATACGTGGACTGAATCCTGGCGGATATTCCCTGAGATAAATCAAGGAAAACCTTTCCATCCCCGGAATGACAGAACCCACGATTTTAACCTTGTCCTGGAACACTCATTCAATTCGAGGTGGGAAGGGTCCCTGCAGTTTGTATATGCCACCGGACAACCCATCACGATCCCGCTTTCGGTGTACATAATGAATGGCACTGTGGTGCAGAACTTCAGCGAGCGGAATTCCATACGCTTGCCAGCCTACCACCGTGTTGATATCGCCCTTTCGCGTAAACCCGTTCAAATCAAAAAATTACAATCAACATGGACTTTTTCGGTTTATAATCTATATAACAGGCTTAACCCGTTTTTTGTCTATTATGATCTCCAATGGGACTATGAGAAGAATTTATTATCCACAAGAACCCGACAGATTTCCCTGCTTCCGGTACTTCCTTCGGTTACCTGGACAGGTCGCTTTTAGAATTCGGATGGTTTACTTACTGATCATACTGGCGGCAATGCCGGCATGCGTAAGTGATCTCGATATCAAGGTGCCTTCCACCGACGAAAGATATATAGTTGAAGGCTGGATTGAGCTTGGAGGATATGCTCATGTTATGGTGAGCCGCAGTTTACCCTATAACAGCACCGTTGGCACGGCTGACCTTTTTAATTTGCTGGTCGACGAGGCTCAGGTTAAGATTAAGTGCGAAAATACTGAAGAGAGGCTTATGCTGGTTGAAGATACGATGTACAGCATCTTACCGATTTACCGGGGGTACAGGATTCGCGGTGAGGTTGGGAAATCTTACACATTGGAAGTAAAGGTCGGAGATCAGACATTTACCTCCGCTGATAATCTTCTGGATCCCATAGGGCCTGATTCACTCTGGTTCAGTCCGGAGGCCTTGAACGATTCCCTTGGTTACATCCATATCCGCATTAAAGATCCGCCGGCTCCTGGCAATTATTATCGGATTTTCACCAAACGGCTGGGGTTAGATATCGATTATAACGGCATTTCGATAGGTGCCCTGGATGACCATCTTTTCAACGGGACCACCTTTTCTTTTCCCATGATAAGAAGCGGACCTTCTACCAATACTGCTGACGGGCACTTTTTCCGCAAAGGTCAGAGGGTTGTTGTGAAAACGTGTATCATCACCAAGCAGTATTTTGATTTTATTTCAAAAGTTTCCAACGAGCTGGGTGCAACGCTGAGTCCTTTAAGTTTTCAGGCTCCAGCTATCACCCTTATGACCGGCGGTGCGCTGGGTGGGTTTGGCTGTTATGCCGGAATTACAGACACATTGGAAATTCACTGATCTTCTTCTTATAAAATCAAAATTGTTAGTAAATTTGCTTACCACAAACACAGAAATCATGAAAAAACAAAATGCAATCATCCTGATTTTCCTTGCTACCATGGCACTCGGGGCGTGTGACAAAATTGGCGGAAGCAGCATCCTGGTAGGTACCTGGGACATAAGCTCCATGTCTCTCAGGTCATACACCGACGGCACCCTTGAATCTGACACCATCATGAATGACCTGGGAACCTTAACATTCAATAAAGCTGGTGACGGATTATTCTCCATTACCAGTGAAAGCACGGGGCATGCCTCAACAGGTACATTCGAATGGTTCGAGAAGAACAATAAGGTGTTCATCAACCCGATCAATCTGACTGACTCAATCATGACAAAAAACTTAGCCATAGGATTTGAGGTAAAAACCAATACTTCAACTCAGCAGGTTTGGTCGGCTGAGTACAGCAGTTATTCAGATACCTATGTTCCGGAAACCGACAGTTATGTAAAATCTCTGGCGAAAATGTACGTAGAGATGGACCTCAGGAAGCAATAACTGCTGTTAAAAGGAACTGTGGCTTTCCTGTTTTATCCCGTTGAAGATAGGAGGATAATTCCACTGGAATAATGGATCCGTTTTTATGGATGAAACGTTTCCTGAACTTCACAACGTTTTTATGACCTTCGGTTAATGCCTGAATATTATCTATGGTAATCTGAATGTCATCAGGATGAGTGATCTCCATCCATTTCTTTTCCAGGAATTCCTCCTTGGTATATCCGAGTAACGTGCATAGAGCCTGGTTAACGTTCATTGAATTATCCATTCCGGTCATGGAGATACCGATTGGCAAATGTTCAAAGAGGTTGCGAAAGCTTGATTCGCTTTCCCTGAGTTCCGCCTCCATTAACTTCTGGGTGGTTATATCGACTGCAGCGATCAGGCATTTTTGTTCCACTTCGGACTTTATACCTTCCAGAAGCAAATAGGTCAGTTGGTTATCAATATCCAGCACTCTGACCTCGCATGATTCTTTTGATGATTTTTGAAAAATACGTTTGAAAAAACCATCAAAAGCCAGCAGGCTGTCCTGAGTAATAAATTGCCTGAAATAACTGCTTATCAGGGTTGATCGGTCCTTAGAGAGCATTTTTGCACCGTATACATTCAGTTCGCAGATTTTACCTGATAGATCGAGTTGGAAATATCCGGCAGGAGAGAAATTGTAAATCCCGACATACAGATCGGTATACAATTTGGCAACATGCTCTGCCTTCTCTTTAGCAAGGCGGAGCTCCTCGTGAAGCATTTCAGGGGTTGAAACCGCTTCCTCATGAGGAAAAGCATTGCCCTGAAGTGAAATTTTCCTTACCTTCTTCATTTAATTGAAAGCCTCTTTAAACAGTTTGCCAACTTCAGGGTAATATTATTGCAATTATCCGGTTTTTACAAAATTAACCGGCGCATTGCTCTGTAAAATAGTTTCTTTTTCATCAAATAGTTAACTTCAATCCGTAAATAATATCGTACGATGAGAATAGAGTTTCAGATACACTATAAGACCCATCCCGGTCAGCAGCTTATCCTTACGGGTTCTCATCCATCACTCGGAGAGGGCCGGTTTGAGCGGGCACTCAACCTGAAGCTCATCAATGCCCAATCAGGACTCTGGAGCTGCCATATCAGCCTTGACAAGCCATGCGGCTTTAGTTACCGGTATTATGTAAAAGATGACAATTTTCACACCAACCTTGAAGAATGGGGGCCTGAACGTATTTTTACTCCTGACGGGAGAAACAATGAATTTATTTTGATTGCTGATCGGTGGAGATCGCAGTCGGATCCTGATTTTGCACTTTATTCATCAGCGTTTACCCGGGCGATCATGAAACCCGGGCCTGTTTTGCAGCCCTCCCGGCCCAAGGCAGTCAAAAAGGACAATACAATTGTTATTCGGTTTAAGCCAAGCGTAGTCAGGATTAAATCCGGGCATCGGGTGGCAGTAGCAGGCAGTGCGGCAAGCCTGGGAAGCTGGTCGGAGAAAAAGGCAATTTCATTGGGCAATCCTGACCATCCGGCATGGTTTGGTGAAGCGCATATCCTTATCAGCGATTTCCCGGTCCATTATAAATATCTGATTCAGGATGAGCAGGGGAAAGCGCTTTTCTGGGAAAAGTCGGAAGACCGCATTATTAATCTGCCGAAGGGTGATTATCCCGGCCTTATTGAAATCAATGATGAGAAATTCGATTATCCGCAATACCCATGGAAAGGTGCCGGCGTAGCCATTCCGGTTTTTTCACTTCGGCGCAAAGATGGTTTTGGAGCAGGCGAATTTACGGATATCAGGCTGCTTGTAGACTGGGCCTGTCGTGTCGGTATAAAGATGATACAGATTCTGCCTGTTAATGATACGGTAGCCCGGCATACGTGGCAGGACTCCTATCCTTATGCGGCAATCTCGGTGTATGCGCTTCATCCGATATATATCAACCTGACTCAGATCGGGAAGTTGAATTCTGAAATCAACCAGCAAATCATTGATAATCAGGGAGAATATTTAAATTCGCTGGAAAAAATTGATTATGAAGCCGTAATGAATCTGAAATCCAGATTTTTTAAACTCAAATATGATCAGGAGAAAACAGCGTTGTTCAAGAATCCCGGGTTCCTCACCTTTTTCAGTGAGAATGAGTATTGGCTGAGGCCCTATGCAGCGTTTTCCTACCTGCGTGACTTGTTCAACACTCCGGACTTCAGCCGCTGGGGGAAATTCAGCGTTCCCACTCCAGAGTTGCTGTCCATACTTACAGATGACAAATCGGCGCATTACGATGAAATTGCGGTTCACTATTTCATACAATTCCATGCATACGCGCAGTTGCTTGACACTGCGAACTATGCCCGTTCCAGCGGGGTAGTACTTAAAGGAGATATCCCGATAGGCATATGCCGCAACAGCGTTGATTCCTGGCTGAGCCCGCAGCTGTACCACATGGACCGGCAGGCAGGTGCTCCTCCGGATGATTTTTCGGACAAGGGGCAAAACTGGCGCTTCCCAACCTACAACTGGGAAGAGATGGCGCGCGACAATTATGCATGGTGGCAGCAGCGCCTGCGACAATTATCCGGTTACTTTGACGCCTTCCGCATAGATCATATACTGGGGTTCTTCCGCATCTGGGAGATACCTGCCACGCAGGTTGAAGGCCTGATGGGGTATTTTAACCCGAGCCTTCCCTATTACCGCGATGAGCTGCAGGGCCTGGGGCTATGGATGGATGAGCAAAGACTTTGCCAGCCCTATATCCGTGAGCATTTTCTGTATCAATATTTTGGTGATCTCGCCGGATTTGTCAAGGATAATTATCTGATAGAATATTCGCAGGGGTGTTACAATATCAGGTCTGAATATGATTCGCAGAGCAAGGTGGAGGATAAGCTTACGGCTGAGCCCGATGCCAGTCCTGAAGTCCGCACACGCATGGAAAAAATCGTCCGGGGGCTGAATTCACTCATTGCCGAAGTTGTTTTCCTCGTGGCCCCGGGCACTGACGGGAATGCGTTCTTCCCAAGAAATGCACTGCATTTCACACATTCTTACCAAGAGCTCGACGGGCATACGCGGTGGGTAACAGATCAGATCTATCTGGATTACTTTTACAAGCGAAATGAAGAATTCTGGCGCAATAAGGCCATGACCAAACTACCGGTGATAAAGAAATGCACTGAAATGCTTCTTTGCGGCGAGGATCTGGGCATGGTTCCGGCATGCGTGCCCGATGTAATGAATGAATTGGGAATACTCAGTCTGGAGGTACAAAGGATGCCCAAGAATCCGAAAATAACCTTTGGCAATCCGGCTAATTATCCATATTTATCTGTTGCCACGCCTTCATCCCACGATACTTCCACGATCAGGGGATGGTGGGAGGAGGATTCTGCCCGGTCCCAGAGATTTTACAATGAGCAGTTAGGGAATCAGGGTGAGTCGCCTTTTGAATGCACCACCGGAATAGTGCGGCAGATCATAGAGCAGCATATGTATTCGCCCAGCATGTGGGCCATATTCCCAATTCAGGATCTGCTTGGTATGGATGAAAGGTTGCGCAAGTCAGATCCACATTCAGAGCGCATAAATAATCCTGGAAACCCGAACCATTACTGGCGGTACCGGATGCATCCGGATCTGGAAGACCTTCCTGAACAAGAAGAGTTTAACTCTTTATTAAAAGATCTGATCGGGAGTGCCGGGCGCCTCGAAATTTATTAGTTTTGCAGTTAAACCATGGAAGAAGAGACCGAGATTATCGTTCCGCCCATCCGCAGCCGGAATATCTTTACGGATATCTGGTATTTTCTCTTGTTCCGTCCAAAGCCCGCAACTTTGCAGGCCTTCAAAAATGAAGATGACAGGGAGAATTATAACAAAAGAATATTGCAGCGGCTTGGCATCAAACCTGATGATTTTACTATTCTTAACATACACCGTATCGGGGTAAATGCACCGCCGAGTTACATGTTTAATGAACTTCTGAAATGGAGCGGCGAATCAACCTGCTGGCCGAATCACCTGGCAAAGGTCGACCGGATCGATAACCGGTTGGAAAATATCAGGGTTTTACTCTTCGGGCAATGGAAATTGCCGTTCGGACTGAAGAGCATCTTCGGCCTCAAGCCAGGGCCGTTGTTCCTGATGAATGCCATACGGTTTAAAAAGGTACCTGACTCCTACGATTTCGACAATGCCCGATATTTGCTTTACGAGTGCTGCGGTGGATATCCAATCGGCTTTTTCTCGATGTATGTCAGGTCATCCATAGCCGAACTGGGCGAAAAGGAACCCACACAACTCTTCCTGATTGTTGGTTTTAATTTTTATGGAAAGAAAAACAAGGCCTTATACGGATTATTCAACCTGCCCTGGCAATCGATTCATAACAGGGCAACCTCCAATGTTTTATACCGGTTAAAACTGCTTTGCGAATGGCGCCTGAACAAGATCCACCAGCAACCTGATCTTCTGGAGCATTTCAAGGATAAGGATTAACAGGGAACCTGCCGGGAAATAGTTGCATTGCATTGCAACTAAATTCCCTTGCTCACAGGCAGCATACTCCTTAAATTTATGGAAGATGAACCCTGTATATGGAATCAACCATTATTGAACAGCCTTGTATTATTTGCATTCCCGACACATACTCTACCGGATCAGAATATAGCACGGCAGGATGCCGGGATTTTAGAGCTTCAAAATGCCGTTACATCCAACTGCTTATTGATTCACCAGGGGAAGCTATGCAATGGCAGAAATCCTATGATAAAAAAGTCTGGTTCAATCTCCGGGGAAAAACCCAACCCCTGTTAAACATCCTGGTAGACGAAAATGTATTTTTGCGGGCAGCTGTCAGGATCAGAAAGGGTAACCGTATAACATCAGAAATTCTAAGAATCATTCCTGTTGAGCCTCCGCAAATATCCACACTGGATATGACAAGAGTTACTTCAGGAAAGCTTATCTGCGGCTGGAGCCTACTCTCAGATGGAGGCGATACTGTCACCGAACGGGGGATTTGCGTGAGCATTCACCCTGAACCTACGATAACGGATCGGAAAACACAGCTTGGAAAAGGCATCGGAACTTTTTTCGGCGTTGTAAAGCATGTTGAAGAAGACAATTCAGGCGGCGGCCAGAACGCCTCACTTTACTTAAGAGCCTATGCTATAAACACCGCCGGCATCTCTTATGGTGAGATAAAGGAATTTCAGGCCGGCTGAGTCCTGCAGGTATTTAAAAAACTATCTCCGATCCCTTCCTTGCCTGTCGATCATCCAGCCAGGATATTCCGGTGCAAGCATACTTATTTCATTCAGTTTACTTATTTCATCAGAAGTTAGCTGCAGGTTAACGGCATTAATGTTTTCCGCCAATTGCTCCGGTTTATTTGCCCCAACTATTATGGACGTCACGTGCGGCTGATGCAGCAGCCAGGCCAGGGCAATCTGGGCAACTGTCACCGCATGGCTCTCAGCGATTCCAATCATCAGGTCAATGATATCGAATGCCTTCTCCTTATTGACCGGAGGAAAATCGAAATTCGAGCGACGACCCACCTTTTCATCCATTGCGCGGGTGTATTTACCACTCAGCAGACCTCCTGCCAGCGGACTCCAAACCATGAGTCCCATTTTCTGGTCGGAAAGCATCGGAACCAATTCCCTTTCCAGATCGCGGCCGGCAATGGTATAATAAGCCTGGAGGGATATGAATCTGCTCAGATGGAGCCGCTCTGAAATTCCGGCAGCTTTCATAACTTGCCAGGCAGCCAGGTTGCTGCATCCGATATAACGAACCTTACCACTTCGAACCAGAATATCCAGTGCCTCCATCGTTTCCTGAAATGGCGTACCGGGATCGAAACCATGAATCTGGTACAGGTCGATATAGTCCATATTCAGCCTTTTGAGGCTTTCATCGGCCTGTTGCAGAATATGTTTGCGGCTCAGACCGGAATCGTTCTGACCGGGTCCCATCTGTCCGCGAACTTTTGTGGCAATAACAAGGTCCTCGCGCCTTAACCCAAGGTCGCGGATTGCCTGACCAGTAAGCTGCTCGCTAAGGCCCTCACTGTAAACGTTTGCCGTGTCTATAAAATTGATTCCGCCATCCACTGCTTGTTTCATCAATGCACTCACCTGTTCCTGCGGAAGGGTTCCGATGGCTGTCCACATGCCGCGACCGCCAAAGGTCATAGTGCCGAGGCAAAGCTCTGAGACTTTCAGCCCGGTATTTCCTAAAAATTTATAGTTCATTCGTTGTATAATTTTTGCATTTCAGACATTAACGAATCTGATGCGTAAATGTTATTTTGTGCTGACCCGAATTTCCTGCTCCTTCTGGTTCCTGAAGATCACCAGGTCCATATTCCCTGTCCAGTTTACCTGTTGATGGATTCTCAGCAGGTCCTTGATGTTGACGACCTCCTTCCCTTCCCCCTTCAAAATAATATCGCCTTTTCTCAGCTGGCTGGCGCCTGAATTTCCCGGTGCGCCCTCAAGTACCAGAATGCCGGCTATCTTGCCGATACCCGCGGCTGATTGTTCACCGAGGGTTTCGACATTCTTGATCCGCACTCCGAGCCAGATTTTTGTGGAATTTGCACCTTCTGCAACAGGCTGAAATAATATTAACGGAGGAATTTCAGGGCTCTTTGCAATTTTCTTTAATTCCAGACTCACCACACCGAAATTGTTCATCGTGAAATTTTTAAATCCAAGTTTAATTGCGGGCGAACCATTCTCAACTGAGTAATCGCCTAAAGCAGCATTCATAAAACCGGGGTTACCGGCAGTGCTGTGCATGTCGACTCCATTTATTCTGGCTTTCAGCAGCGCCTCCTCATCCGGGAATAAATTAAAGTCCACCTCTTTCCCCCAGGCTGAGAGCATAATATCTGCATGGGGAGCCATCATAATATTCCGGCGGAAAACATCATCACTGTTTAAGAACCATACATGCGGATGAAAGCCGTTATTGACCATGATATTATTTTCCACAGTCCGGTAAAATCCTTCCCTCAGCTTTAATCCGCCGTTCAGGCAGAGGTTGTTATAAATCTCATAATTTGATGAACCATCGTCCAGATCGATATCCCAACCGTGGTCGCAGCGAAACCTGTTATTGCGGATGATTGTGGTGTGTATGGCGTCCCACCTGATCATGGAGGGATGGCGCAATGCGAGGCTGTCCAGGATTCGCCTGTCGGGGTGCCAGTAGCGGTCGCGGCCCCAGGAATTGAATGAGCCATGGTCACCTGATTCCAGCACGGTATTGAAAACGTCGTTAAACTCCAGCACATGCCCGCCCCAGGTTCCATCGCCGATATTGATCCCGGCCCGTGGCACCTCGTATATGCTGTTATGGCTGACCACAATATCCATGGACATTGAGATCTCGATGCCGGCAGTCTGCTTTTCGATCCGGCCGGTTCGGTAAATCAGGTTATCGCCGGCAATACAGGATTTTGGATAAAGATTGTTTTTCGGACCCGCTATGGTATCCATTTGGGAAGTCTCCACAAAATCGGAATACTGAAACGACGGGGATCGCACCGCCGACGGATCGCCCACAAAGCAGATACCGCTGGCCCCGCAGTCATGGATATGGTTTCCGGTTATTACAATGTCGCGGTTATATCCGCTGATAAAAATCGCATTACCTCCCAGACCATTAAATTCACACCCTTTGACTGAGCAATTTTCCGCTCCCTGAATAAAAACCGCGCCTCCGCGGTAAATGGTCCAGTCGCTGCGCAACAGAGGTTCGTATGTCTCCATGAAGGTCCGGTGCGATTGCTCAAAGGAGAGTCCCTGAATGGTGATATTTTTCACTGGCGACTTTTCATCGCCCGCAATATTGAGCAGGCACCGAAGAGTTACCGCTTCAAATTTTGCTGTTTTGATATCGGTGCCCTGAGCCGGCCAGTAATAGAGCTTATTAACGTCCCGGTCGAGGAACCATTCCCCCGGGCTGTCCAGCTCTTCGAAAACATTTTCCACCATCCGGTAAAGTTTGTGCATCGGTGCAGGACGGTTATTCTGGTGTCCGCCGGTATATAAAAAGGTTCCATCGGGATTTACGCGGGTGATCACATAATGGAAATCGCCCCATTCATTTCCATGCATCGCGTGAATGATTGTCCCGGCAGGTTTTTTCCAGCGCAGGATTCGATCCTTCGACAGGGCATCCGCCGCATGCCCCTGCCAGTGTCCGCCATTTTCATTGTAATTCGGGTAGCGGGCCAGTATTTGTTTCTGTCCATTCATGAAGAGCTGGTCGAAATCCAGTGCCGCATCAACGCTGGCAACAAAAATATTTTCATTGAATTTTTCCCAGGCAGCCTTTAGTGGTGTTGATCCCTTGATTCTGGCCTGCCCCTTTCCCGGTCCGGCAATGGTGAGTCCGTTCAGGGAAGCCGGTACCGTAATGATGGAATTCAGGTAATAATCGCCCGGCTCCACGAAAATGGTTATTTCGGCTAACGGATCCCTGAGCCTGATTTTCATTGCTGCATCCAGTGCCGACTGAACATCCGGCAGGGCGGAACCGGGAGACACTACCAAACGGGTGTTCTTTGCATGACAGGTAAAAGAGACCAGTAGAAATGCCAGAACCAGCTGATGGATTATAAATCTTTTCAATGGATAATGATATTTAAAGATATTATTGTCTTTTTATAAATGATTTTGCACCTTTGCATCGGATAATAAACTTAATTCAAATTTTCAGCAAGATGTTATCAGCCACAAAAAATCTCGAGAACGATCACGTTCAGATACTCCGTTTGATTGATGTTATGGAAGCCATTACAAGAACCGAAACGCCTGTTGAAGGTCATCTGGAAACCATTGTCGGCCTGATCCGGAATTTCGCCGACGGGATCCACCATGAAAAAGAAGAGCAGTTGCTTTTTCCGCTGATGGCAGAGCGCGGATTTTCACTTGAACAGGGTCCTGTTGCAGTAATGCTGAATGACCATGCGGAGGGAAGGATTTATGTTAAGGGGATGAGTGAAGGAATCGACAGGTACAAGAATGGTGATGAGGGAGCTATTGCTTTGATATTCCTGAATATGCAGGGTTACATCGACTTATTGCGAAGCCATATCTCCAAGGAGAACAATATTCTGTTCCGGATGGCTGATAATGCATTCAGTGTCCAGGATAATGAAACTCTTCTGAAAGCTTTCGCTGAAGTAGAGCTAAATAGCCGGTCCGGAATAGATCCGTCCGGATTTATCGGGTCGATTGGATTTCTGGCGAAGATCTATCTTGCCTGACCCGTATTGAGTTTTTGCACTTATCTTTTCTATTAATCAACTTAATAGGTTG
>CAILAQ010000872.1 GCA_903832165.1 uncultured Bacteroidota bacterium
GAAACTCTGAAACTCTGAAACTCTGAAACTCTGAAACTCTGAAACTCTGAAACAGTGCTACTCAACAATAACCTCATCGCAAAACAACCAAGCCGCGCCGCCTGAGCCCTGATGCCATGGCGGGCACCTTCCTATATTTTTTGCATTGACCTTGATGTACCTGGCCTGGGCTCCGAAAATCAGTATCTCAAAGAATTTCTTCCCATCATTAATTGTCGCACGATCAGGGTAATTATCTGTTACTCCCATCATCTTATAATCCTCTCCATCTGTCGAAATATAGAAACTGACTTCAATGGGGTGGAAAATCCATACGGACAAGCTCTGCAGAAAACTTGATGTTATTCGCCAGACAGGCATTTCACGACCAAGATCAATGACAACTTCCATGTCTTTCCCCTCAAAACCCTGCCACCTGCCATCTGTAAAATCAGCACTGCCTGTTTTTCCGTCGATAAGTGCCATGTTTCCACCAGCCTTGAAATTTGGCGAATAGCTGCCGTCAGCTTTCCTTCCCAGGTGATCCCTCTCAAACGGCGGTGCCAGATAAGTGACTTTAATCCGCGGAGATTGAGGATCGAGTGAGCTTTTATAGAAGTCGGCCTCGGCTGTTTCACTTTCATTAATCCCTGCTTTGAATGCTTTGGCGCGTATGCGTGAGGTCCTGTATATCGTAAAAGGTTTCGAATACTGTTCTGAGGTGATTCGCGGCTCGGTTCCGTTGGTTGTAAAATGGATGTCGGCTCCTTCAGAAATACAGGCAAGCTCAACATTTGTCTGGCCCCTGAACATACGGCCGCCGGCAGTGATGGAGGGCATAAACAGTCTTTCGGAGCCAAGTGGTTTGATCAGGTTTTCAGGCTCAATCGGGACCGCCGAGGGCCGGTTAGCTGGTGCCATGCCCCAACTCTTTTCGGGATCTGAGCCCATCTTAAATGTCAGTTCGCCGCCTTTGATAATATCCGAATAAGACAGGAATGAATTCGGATATTCCTTGCCATTTAAAGTTGCCAAATGAATATAAGGATTCCTGCTTCCGGTACCTTGTGCCTTGATTATGAACTTTTTGCCGTTATCAAGTGTGATTTCAGCTTTGTCGAAAACCGGACTGCCAATAACATACTGATCGGAGCCGGGGCACACCGGGTAAAATCCCAGTGCACTGAATACATACCAGGCTGAAAGCTGCCCGCAATCATCATTGCCACACAGACCATCAGGCGTGGCCTTGTAGAGCTCATTAACAGCCCTTTTTACGATTTCCTGGGTTTTCCATGCGGCACCTGCAAAGTTGTATAAATAGGGCATATGGTGGCTTGGTTCGTTACCGTGAGCATACTGTCCGAATATCCCTTCAAAATCAGAAATAGTGTTTCTCGTACCCGACTTTACGGTGAAAAAGGTGTCCAGTTTTTGGATAAACGGCTTATCTCCTCCGGAAAGCCTGATCAGCCCGGGGATATCCTGTGGGACATAGAAACTGTATTGCCATGCATTTGCTTCGGTATAGTCGCCCTGATCGAGAAGCGATACCTTAAACGGATCAAATGGGGTCAGCCATTGTCCATTATCATGCCTCGGCCGCATTAAACCGGTTGACGGATCAAAATGATTCTGATAATATTGTGCTCTGCGGATATACTCCCTGTATTCTGTTGTTTTTCCTAATGATTTGGCTACCTGCGCAATACACCAGTCATCATAGGCGTATTCCAATGCCTTGGAAACCGAGTTTGTCGTAAGTTCCTTGGGCACGAACTGGAACTTCCGGTAGGCATCGATCCCTTCGATATTCTGCGCACCGCTCGCCAGCATGGCCTCAAATGCTTTGTCAACATTAAAATCCTTAACCCCCTTTAATATGGCATCCGCTATAACCGGGACTGCATGGTACCCGATCATGCAGTTATTCTCACATCCGGCAAGCTCCCAAACCGGCAATAATCCTGTCTGCTCATACTGCTTTACCATGGTCTTGATAAAATCCAGATTTCTCTTCGGATCGATCAGATTAAAAAGCGGATGAACGGCACGGTAAGTATCCCAGAGTGAAAAAACAGTGTAGTAATCAAACCCTTCTCCTGAATAAACAACATGATCCATTCCCCGGTACTGTCCATCAACATCTGAATAC
>CAILAQ010000873.1 GCA_903832165.1 uncultured Bacteroidota bacterium
CATGTACCGCCCGAAAATCAAGAAGGAAGAATAAACATGAATTGGCTTCAAGCCTTATTGCTCGGCATCCTCCAGGGAATAGCTGAGTTTCTTCCGATCAGCAGTGACGGGCACCTCGAATTGGGGAAAGCGTTGCTGAAAGTTGAAGGAGCAGATAATCTGTTGTTTACGTTAGTTGTTCATGGGGCCACCGTTTTGGCTACGCTGATCATTTTCCGGCAGGAGATCTTGCGCCTTCTGAAGGGTACGTTTGATTTTAAGATGAACGAGGAAACGCAATATGCGCTAAAGCTGATCGTCTCGATGATCCCGGTAGTAATTGTCGGATTTTTCCTGATGGATTGGGTCGAGAGCTTTTTTAACGGTGATATGGCGTTTGTAGGATATATGGAGCTGCTGACCGCTGCATTCCTTTTCGTTGGTCATTTCCTTGGAAAACGCGATCTCAATAAGCCTGTTACCTATTGGAATTCCCTCATTCTCGGGATAGCACAGGCCATCGCGGTTATGCCGGGCCTGAGCCGGTCCGGAACAACCATTGCTACAGGGATGATGCTGGGTATTGATAAGAAAAAATTAGCTCAATTCTCTTTCCTGATGGTAATTGTTCCGGTTATCGGGGCCAATGCCAAGGAGATGCTCGACTTACACAATGCTGCACCTGAGGCCGGAGCTGCTACTTTAACCGCCGGAGTGGGTGCGGTTGAGCTTATTGTTGGTTTTATTGCAGCTTTTATCACCGGTTTATTTGCTTGTTCATGGATGATCAATCTGGTTAGAAAAGGCAAACTTATCTGGTTTGCAATATACTGTGTAGTTGTTGGACTGGCAGCGATTATAGTTGGAAATCTGCAGTAAGAAGTCTTCAGTAGGCAATACACAGTCTGCAGTCTGAAACTCTGAAACCCTGAAACCCTGAAACCCTGAAACTAAATGGATGATTTGTGCGGCCAGGATTATGTCGATGGTCAGATTCTGATTTTTGACAAGCCTTATCAATGGACCTCTTTTTTCCTGGTTAAAAAGGTGCGGGGTGCTTTACAGAGACGTTACGGAATCAGAAAGCTGAAGGTGGGACATGCCGGTACGCTGGATCCATTGGCTACCGGGCTGATGATCATTGCCACGGGCAAGTATACCAAGAAAATCGATGAATTACAGGCCGGCGAAAAGGAGTATTTTGCCACCATACGACTGGGGGCCACTACGCCCGGTTTTGATCTTGAAAAAGAGATTGACGCCGTTTTTCCCTATGAACATATCACGCTGGAAATGGTTACTGATGCCCTCATGAAGATGACAGGAGAAATCAACCAGATTCCGCCGGTATACAGTGCAAAGAAAGTGGAGGGGGAGCGGGCATACGATAAGGCCAGGAGAGGCGAGGATCAGGAGCTTGATGCCAAGAGGGTGTTTATTAAAGAGATTGAACTGATCGATTTCTCACTGCCGGATGTTAAAATAAGAATTGCCTGCTCACGAGGTACGTATATCCGCGCAATTGCCCGCGATCTGGGATTGTTTTTAGGTTCCGGGGGTCATCTGACGGAACTTCGGCGGTCGCGGAGCGGAGATTTCACGTTAGATAACGCACTGATCTTCGACGACTTTCAAAAAATGTTGTTCTAAACGCAACAAACACGGTTTTGCCCCGTATAAAGGCAACTTAGTATAAACAAATATTAAAGAATGAAATTATCAAAGTTCCGGTATACCCTTCCCGATAAGCTTATCGCGTTGCATCCTTCCGAAAATCGTGATGAATCGAGATTATTAGTTCTGAATCGCAAAACCGGAGAGATTGAGCACAAAGTGTTCAAGGATGTTTTGGGCTACTTTGATAACAAGGACGTAATGGTTTTCAATGATACCCGTGTTTTTCCGGCCAGATTGCGGGGAAATAAGGAGAAAACCGGCGCTGAGATTGAAGTATTTCTTCTCAGGGAACTGAACAGGGAGCAGCGACTGTGGGATGTATTGGTTGATCCTGCCCGCAAAATCCGCATTGGCAATAAACTCTATTTCGGTGAGGAGGACATGCTCGTTGCTGAAGTCATTGACAATACAACTTCACGTGGCCGAACTTTGAGATTCCTTTTCGACGGCCCATACGAAGAATTCAAGAAAACCCTGTTTGAACTGGGCGAAACGCCGCTGCCGAAATTCATCAAGCGCGATGTGGTTCCCGAAGATCGGGACCGTTACCAGACCATCTTCGCAAAGCACGAGGGCGCCGTAGCAGCTCCGACAGCTGGTATGCATTTCAGCCGCGAGCTGATGAAACGCCTGGAAATTAAAGGGGTGGATTTTGCTTTTGTAACACTGCATGTTGGTTTGGGTAATTTCAGGTCGGTTGATGTGGAAGACCTGACCAAGCACAAAATGGATTCTGAGCAGATTATCATCACCGACGAGGCAGTGAATATCGTTAATACAGCCAAGGAGCTGAAGCGACGTGTATGTGCTGTCGGTACCACTACCATGCGCACGCTGGAAAGTTCGGTCTCCACTGATGGATTTCTGAAACCGTATAATGGCTGGACGAATAAATTCCTTTTCCCGCCCTACGAATTCTCCGTTGCTGACAGCATGATATCCAACTTCCATTTACCTCTGACTACACTCCTGATGATGGTTGCAGCCTTTGCCGGATTTGATCCGCTGATGAATGCATACCAGGTGGCCATCAAAGAGAAATATCGCTTTGGCACCTACGGCGATGCGATGTTAATTATTTAGCGAACGGAGTGAGCCTATTAGGAGCGCAGCGACCTATTAGTGAGGCGTTAGCCGAACCTCTTAGCCGAGCGCCAGCGAGGCCTATTAGGAGCGAAGCGACCTATTAAATGTGCGGTGAATGGTGCTGTGGGTCAACTAATTCGCGATACTTCTGCACCACCAGCTTCATATCTTCCCAAACATCTTTTTTGAGATCGGGATTGCGCAGCAAAGCGGATGGATGATAGGTAGGCATCACATGAAACTGATGCCATTTTATCCATTTGCCGCGTGCTTGGGTGATTTTTGCGTCGGGATCGATAAGCCCTTTTAAAGCGGTACCTCCCAGCAGGAGGATGATCGATGGCTGGATCAGCTCAATTTGCAGCAACAGAAAAGGAAGACAAGCGGACCTTTCCTCAGGGGTAGGATCGCGATTTTCAGGGGGCCTGCACTTGACAATATTGGCTATAAAAACATTCCCATCTCTGGAAAAGCCTGCTGCTGCCAGAATTTTATCCAGCAATTGCCCCGACTTACCAACGAACGGCAATCCTTGTTTATCCTCTTCCTCGCCCGGTCCTTCACCGATAACCATAAGTTCGGCATAAGGATTCCCGGTTCCAAAGACTGCCTGGAACCTTTGCTGATGGAGTTCGCATCTGTTACAGGCAGTGACCTCCTCTGAAAGCCGTTGAAATTGTTTTTCTATCAATTCTCCCTGATGATTGACTTGACGGTAACCTCATTGCCGGTTTCAACAACAATATAATAAACCCCGCTTGCAAGTCCCTTCAGACTGATCTTTTCCTGACCGGAAATGAGATTTTGCCTGACTACAGACCAGATCGATTTACCATCGGGTGTGATCAGCTTGATTGTTGCCTCACCCGAAGTATTGCCGGTGATAGTCAGTGTTGTCTCGTCGACTGCAGGATTCGGAAAAATATTGATATCGAAATTCATTGAAGTCTCATTGATACCCGAGGTGGCAAGTTCATCAATCACAATGTTGTCGATACCGCATCCGTAACCGACATCTGTACCATCGTCGTATTGGAATCCAATTTGAGCTTCGGCGGTGTAGCTGTCGGAGGGGATTTCGAGATTATATTTTTTCCATTTATATCCTCCACCGATCCCACTAGTCGGCATATCGATAATCGGTATCCAGGCTTCATTCCTGTTTCTGCGGAAGAAGATCTTCAGGTGATCGAGCTGCTGCCATCTTTTCAGGTTATAATCGAAATGGGCGTAAACCAGAGCCTTACCAAAAAGGTTCAGCCTTGGGGTAATGGCATAATCCGTGCATTTTGTGCCTAGTCCGGCGGCAACCGAACTGGCCCCGATGAACCTGGTTTTGTTGTCGCCTGTCATCAGGAGGCTGGAGTCATTTCCCCACTGAAAACCCTCAATGTTACCCTTGATAATCCAACCATGGCTGATTTTTTCAAAGTCTTCTTTGTAGGGAAGGGTCATGATGCCCTTTGGCGAATAGGTAACTTCGTTGCTCTGAACGGATTCTCCGGTATTCTGGCCTTCATAAATGGCAGATACTGAGTAGGTATAGGTCTGATTGTCCACAACCTCCGTATCACGAAAAGTATTCTGAGTGGCAGAACCGTAGCGAACGCCATTACGATAGACGTTATATCCTTTTAAGTCCTGAACGGCACTGGCCGTCCATTCCAGATCCAACACGCCACTACCCGGAAAATAATGCAGGTTTGTTGGCGGGAAAAGGTTGATGATGGCCACCTGAAAGCTGATTGAATCCCCCGCTGTGGAAACATTGGAGATATCGAGCCCGCCAGGACCACCTGCTCCATTGTTATATAAAAAGCTGTTAGGATCTGTTTTGTCGCTGATGGCCTTTCTTGTCGGAGATGACAAAGCAGCACTTCCCAGAGAGCCCACTGCGGTAAGTGATCCACCCGGGCGATACACATATACTTCATCCGGAGGGCCACCGGCGTTGCCGTTTCCGGCACCTGGATTGATCCGGTATACAACAAGCCCGGTTCCCGGAGCAGATGATTCATACCTGCCGGTTTTTCTTCTGTATTCCAACACAAAGTATTCTGTTTTGCTGAACGGAGACTTGATCTTGTACAAGTTATTGGTTGGCTGGCTGAGGGGTTTTAATGAATAGGTGCCTGATGTGGTTATCTCAGGCAGAACATCGATCCAATGGTTGTATTTATATTTTAAAAATCCGCAAATGCTCTGCGGAGGATCAGCCGATCCGCACATCAGGCACCAGCTGCCGACTGCATCCGGACCGGTTTTGCCACTGCTGGAATAGTGATAAAGGTCGGGTGCTCCGAAAACGTGCCCCAGTTCATGACACATGGTGCCGGAGCCGAAACCAAGTTCCATCGTAAGAAAATAACCATTAATTTTCGCACCCTTTATTCTTACATCATAGGTATACAAACCCCAGGCGTGAGGCCAGAGCAGGTCGGCCCATGCCGAGGATTGCCCTTTGATCACAAAGCAAACGTTATCTACAACTCCGTCGTCGTTGACGTCAACATCAAGATCCTGAGGTATCTGACTGGAGATGTATTCCACTGCCCTTTTCAGCATGCCATGCTCACGTTCGCCATTATCACCATCGTAACCGTCGGGGTTAGAGGCTGATTTTGGCAGGTAATACCTTCTCGGGTGGATGTCCTTATATGAAACTGTTATGCTGTCAGGACTTACCGGAAAGTGAGAGATCTCCAGGTCGAGCGTATTGTATGATATTTCCTTAAAATAATCTTCTACAGAGGAGTGTGTTGATGCGGACCACATATCTTTAAAATAGGCCCTGTTATGTGAGAAAACGCTGTCGTCGGCAAAGGAGATATAAATGCAGAGACTATTAACAAGGCCCTTGGTTGGAGTACCGTAGGTGGCTTTCAGCGGAGTCTCGAACTTACCACGGCGCTCGGCATAAAGGCGTTCAGAAATCTTCACTCCCTTTTCGAGACCAACAAAAGCCGGATTTACAGTGCCCACCACAAATCTTGAAGGAACAACAGCTTCACCGGAACGTTTTCCGTAATAGAAATACCCATCTGCCGGATTCATTACAATGGTATATCCTTTTGCATCATGAAGCCAGTGATAATACTCATCACCGGATGCCAGGCACTGGATTATCTTTCCATTGGGCTGAGTAATCGTTTGCGGTATGTTCACCTCATAGGCGGCAAACATCAGACGGCTTAGCATCAGTCCGAGGACCAACAGTGTAGCTCTTTTCATCAGAATGGGCAATTAGTTGTTAATCTTTATTATCTGCTCGTTTCGAATTAATTTTCCCGAAGCGATTTGCAAGATATAAATTCCTTCCGGATAGTCCGAGAGGTCCAGCGTTAACTCTTGGGTGGAAGCGTATATTTGCCGGAAGAGGAGTTGTCCTGTGATTGATATTACCCTGATATCCATCGGATTCTGAGGAATAATGTTCCATAGCAGCGATACTTTGCTTTTGGCAGGATTCGGAAAAATAGTCAGGCTGGCCAACGATTCTGCCTCATCGATTCCGGTGCCGCTGCGCATGTCGAGTGTGATGGAGAGCGTGTCGGGCGCACAGGTGCCATTAGAGGCGATTTGCCGGACTTCGAAAAGGTTTTTGGAATAATAGGTGTGCACGGGATTGCGCTCCGCAGATGAGCTTCCGTCGCCGAAAATCCAGAGCACTGCTTCGGTATTTATCGATTTATCGATGAAAGATATATCCTGAAACCTACGGGTGTATTCCATGGCGGCAACCGGTTTTTCGCGGATTGATACGATTTCGGGAATTTGCAGATGATCGATGTGATTAAGAGAGAGTTTGACTGTTTTTTTTCCGGGCTTGCTGTAGAATACCTGGTGCGGCCCTTTGGTGGTGGCAAATCGCGGTTCGGCTCCGTCGCCGAAATCCCAGTTCCAGGATTGAACCGGACCTTTGGATTCATCTGTGAAAGTTGCCACCTGCTTTAGGCACAGGTCAGTCTGATCAGTTGAAAATCCAGGTACTGAGGGCTGGGCGATTTCATAAAACGTGAGATTATCGATCGCGGCGCCGTAACCCTGTCCAAAGAAATCGTTGTAATAAAAGGCAATCTGGATCGGATTATCGATGGCAGACTGCGGCAGGTAGAAATGCAGGTTTTTCCAATCCGAATATCCACCGGTGGAATCCAGGGAGACGATTGGCTGCCAGGTGCCTGTGGTAAAATCGCGCCACATCAGGAAGAGTTTATCAATTCCCGGATTTTGCCTGAACATGTAATCGAATGATACGGCCATGTGGGTGACAGTGCCCGGGTAAACCACGGGACTGGTAAGATAGTCTGTTACCTGTTCCCCTGCCGGATGGCCTTCAGAGAAAATGGCAGCCACTTTGCCTGAATTTCCACCAATATGAAATCCTGATGCACTGCCGACAGTGAATCCTGTGGTTGAATCCTTCATCTGCCAGCCTTCTGTTCCAAATTCAAAAGTTTGCCGGTATCCGGCCAGAATACGTGTCCAGGGGATGGCGGTCACTTCCGGTGTGGGTGCCGATTCTCCTGAGACTTCACCCTGATACCAGGCAGTAACGGTATAGGTATGGGTGGAGCCGTTTATCACACCTGAATCACGATATTTTGTGTCGCCGGTCTGGCCGATTTTAACGCCATCCCGATAGATTATAAAATGGGAAAAATCGGTAATGACAGGCTTGTCCCAGAAGAGTTGGACAAAACTATCCCCGGCCAGCACATCCAGTGATGACGGCCGGTCATGCAGCGGCATAGTCTCAGGTTGTATGCCGAAAATGGCACCCTGCTGGGATGAAAAATCCGAACCGCCGCCCGCCATTCCTGCAAGTGTGTACCATCCGTCGCCTGCGCCATTCCAGCCCCAGTTAAAATGAAAATAGCTGTCGTTACGATATCCGTCGATATTGAATGCATGGCTCGATTTTCCATCCGGACTGGTTCCGGCATAAAGCACAGGCCTCGAATTATCGAGTTCCTGATGAAGCATCCTGATCCATTCATCGTTAACGCTTGCCTCCATTTCCTTGAATACCATGGCGGGATTATAAGAAAAATTGTGAATGAGCGCAGGTATTGCATAGCGGTCCACACTGGTGGTTGAGAGTACAGGATCGAAGTTAGTCAGTGACGAAACACCGGCATGATAAAGTATCAGCGAGGAGGCTTCCGTTGAGTAAATATCATGTGTAAGGTCCCAGCGATAATGTGTAGTATCGAAATTTACGGTTATCTCTCCATATTCAGCATGCTGCAGTGGTGTGTAAGTTACTTCACCGACACCTTTTAACGGCCACCGCCACTTTTCCATGATCTGCGACATGGCTACAGCAACGCATCCGACAAGCGCATTTTTGCCGGAATTATCGACCGGGCAGTAGCGGTTCCAGGGAGAACCCTGTCCCCACTTTGCGGAAGTGAGTGGAAGGACGATATGATCGGTGGAATAAAGTGCTCCCTTGGTGCTTTTTTGTTGACCGGGATGTGCTGCCTGTGCCTGGTAGAGTGGAATCAGCCAGCTTAAAAGTGGATGATTCGGATCTGATGAAAAGGAAGTGGTTACAGAGAAGCCAAGAACGGGTGAGTCAGGCTGGCTGGTTGAAACTATGACAAATCCGGTGGGTTTGAAAGTGACAATAAATGCTGAGGGAGCCTCCTTGCCTCCAATCGGGATAACCGAATCCTGCACAACCGATGATTTCAGTCCGGTTTGTTGAATACCCATTACGCCACGAGCTACCTGTGCCGCTTTTGCAGCTGGATCCATCTGAGCATTAAGGGCTAATGGAATCAGCCAGAATATCAGTACCAACCGTTTCAACATCGGGCCAAATATAGTGAAATACTTACTTTGCCTTCCATCGATATGCTAAAACCGATATCCCAAACTCCATTCGGTAAACTGAGCAGACATGAATTTAGCTGCCCTCACCATGATTGCGGCAAACAGATGATCAGTCAGGTAATACTTGCATCCGACGCGTTGATAGAAATAGGAGCTGTTGGTGATCAGTTTATCCCGGTAAAGGTAAAATCCGGCCTGGATGAATACTGCGAGCTTATCTATAGTCAGCTCATAAGAAGGGAAGAAACTGAAGTCTATTCGCCTGATATCGAATGTTCTGTCGAGTTCGAGACCCGTTGCTGTGTTAATGTAGAGGGGGTTTATCAACCCTATATAACCCATTTCGACGCCTGCCCCGAATTTGGATCTGTAATTCAGCCGACAGTGATAAATGGCAAAAATTCCGGTGGCGAAAACAGTATGGGTGGGCTGTTTAACCGTGGGTTTGATTTTCGATGGAGCTTCAGATTTATTATAGCCCGTATAGCAGGCGATGATCCATTCATCGGCCGGTTTGAGTTTTTCAATCTGCCGGTTGATTTTTTCCGTATTACCCCGCGAGAGATCATATCGCAGATTGTATTTCAGGAATCCGCAATTAATGCCCCGGTTTGGAAGGACGACGGCACCATTGGAAAAATGATTGAATCCGGTTTCAATGCCCGTGTATATTCCGGGCAGCAGCCTGACTTCTGCACCCAGACCGGCTTCTGCCATCGAACTTATTTTTGACGAAACGGCTATGTTGAACGGATTTTTTGCCGGATCGTAAACGTTCCAGTTGAAAGAGATCCCGAAAGCAACATTATAGGTCAGGGAGAACCGGTTGCTCCTGAACACCGGTCCGGTGAGGAATCCGAATGCCGACATAGGTTTCCCGAGTTCCTTGCTATGAAAATCAGCCATAAAAAAACCTACGCCATATCGGGGATAGCGATAAAGCTGTTCCCATATTTTTGTTCCGGTGGTTTGCCGGGCCAGTCTGACAGAGAAAACCTGATAGTGGTTGATGGGTATGCCTGCTGCATTGGTCCCTCTCAGAAATTCATTGGTGCCGAATACTTTCCCGTCCTGCCAGGATACCTGGATGGAGTAATTTTTATGAGAAAACAGCGGCTTTAAGGCGGTTGATGATTGAGTAAATACATCAGTGATCGCCAGAAACAGAAAGAGTAAGGAGAGAATTAACCGCATTTCATAAGTTAGGCTTGCTAATTTATAAAAAAAAGATTTACATTTGCATCCTCGAAAACGCTTCATTAGCTCAGTTGGTTAGAGCATCTGACTGTTAATCAGAGGGTCCAAGGTTCAAGTCCTTGATGGAGCGCACGGAAAATGAAACACTTACCTCATCAAACGGGTAAGTGTTTTTTTGTTTGTGCCAGGAAATTGCCAGAGGGTGAGACAAGAATGGTCTCACCAATAATCATCTCAAGAAATAGTAATAATTTCACCTCACATCCCGTTAATTGTCATCGGACCCGATACTTGATGAAAAACCAACCAATTCTAACTATCATCCTCCTGGCAATTTTCATTGGTAATGCAGGCTGTGAGTCAAAAAAAGACCAACAGATTACCAATAAAGTCATTATACCATATCGAATGGTGGACCAAGTTAATGATTCCACCTTCTTTGGTTTTATAGCCGATATCACCGCAGATGATTCTGTAATCCTGTTTCTTGACCATGCGAACAAGCGCCTGATAGTCTGTGACCATCAGTTCAAGCTGATCAATTTTATCGCCCGTTCAGGTAAGGGGCCGGGTGAATTACAGTATCCCTCAGAAGTTGCAATAAAGAATGGATGTTATCTTGTTCGTGATAATATGGAAATCAAAAAGTGCTCACGTAATGGAATTTACATAGGCTCGATCGACACAAAGACCAATCTGTCTGCAACTTTTACCATCGATAACAATGGGAACTATTATGTCTACTCAGGAGCTTATAGTACACTGCCGATACTCGTGATAGACAAAAACAATAAGACAACCAACTCTATTGGTGTAAAATATCAGGCCCCGGGGAACAACCGTCAACAGGTCTGGTTTCAAAGCCGGAATCTCTTTATTACCAATAGCAATCAGTTGTTATCCGTTGGCACAAGTTATCCTTCAGTTGAGTTATTTAGCCTCGATGGGAAATTACTCCTTTCCCAACAAATAGAGGAACCAATTATTCTTGAGAGATACAAGAAAATTGTAGAAAATCTGGTTAAGGAACCCG
>CAILAQ010000874.1 GCA_903832165.1 uncultured Bacteroidota bacterium
CTACACGCGATTCCTTGCCTGTGATCGCGCGATGAGTTTTTCGCCATGACTCATAGGAGACTTGCACGTTTACGGCAGCTGTGCTTTCTACATCAACCTGAACTACAGGGTGATAAGCATCGATCCATAGCCTGATATTGGTTTTGCCGTAACTGACCAGGATCTCTCCCTGTTGTAATTTTAATTTCTGTATGAATGATTTATCAACCAGTGGCTTAGGGGACAGTGTAACCCTTATTTTCCCCAGTTTTAGTAATTGCCCGTTCTCACTCCAGGCATCTGTTTTCGACAGATAAAACAACAGGTCACCGTTCCTTTCCACCCAGGCATTTATCCCGATATCGCCATTACCCAGCGGCATTGAACCCTGTGAATTCAGGCCCGGCGCAGTCCAGGAAATGTTATAGTCGGGCAAGGCTCTTCGCTGGGCCTGGACTTCTGATGAAAACCGGAAACAGCAGAATATCAAAAGCAAAATTGCGGGTAACTTTTTCATATTCCGGTATTCAGTTATAGGTAATGCTTCGGGAATTTCCAGGGTGCGCGGTATTCCGGCAGTGCAAGTTCCGAAGCTTCTTTATCACCGATGATGGCTTCCTTCGCCGGATCGAACCTGATGGATCGTCCAAGTTTTAGCGATAAGGTGCTGAGTGCCATCGGGACATCAATCCTGACATGGTAATCCGGGTTACAGGATGGCAGTTTGCGCGACCTGATGCATTCGAGCCATTCGAGCTCATGACCCGGTGAGGGTGCGATGGATTTTTCCGGAGTAACCATTCCCTTCATCCGGTCACCTTCCGGCAGAATAACATGGTTGTCGTAATCGGTTTGCAGGGTGCCGTTAACCCCATGAATATAGATTCCGAGTCTGCGTTTGCTTTCCTGTCCACGTAAGAAATCGAAGCCATAGCTGTTGGTTGATGACTGCATCCAGGTCATGGTCATGTTTGGATAACGCATCATCACCTCATGATTGTCATAAGCATCACCATCATCCTTGATAATGAACCGTCCTCCGGTAGCGCTAACCTCTGTCGGATAACCCAGATCGAGCGCCCAGATGGGCAGGTCGATGATGTGCGGTGCCATTCCCGGTGTCCATCCCCCGCTGAAATCCATCCAGAAACAGTGATAGAAGGCATCCCTCACCACGTTAGGGTTGAATGGCTGCATTCGTGCCGGTCCCACCCACATATCCCAGTCCATTCCCTTGGGTATATTCGTGGTATTATTGCCCAGGCCAATGCCTTTAGGACCCTCGTTCATCACAAAGAAAGTCCTCACAGTACCTATTTCTCCGAGATTTCCCGAGCGGATCAGTTCAACCACCCGGCGGTAGTTTTCGCTGGCATGAATCTGAGTACCCACCTGGCAGATGATTTTGTGTTGTCTAACGGCATTTCGTACCGCCAGACTCTCCCCGAGGTGCATGGTCATAGGCTTTTGCAGGTAAATATCTTTGCCTGCCTCGCAAGCGGCAATCGCTATCAGGGCATGCCAGTGTGCCGGTGTGGAAATGATCACCGCATCGAGATCTTTCTTGCGGAGCATTTCCCTGAAATCGGTGTAGCCGGTGCAGGTGGTTTTGAATCTCTCGACAACAGGATCCAGACGATCTTTCCAGACATCGCAGGCAGCGGTTACCACTACGTTGGGATTAGTTACGCAGGCATTTAAATTTGCCATGCCCATACCTCCGCAACCAATGATCCCGAGATTGATCCTGTCGCTCGCAGGGAGGTTTTGTCCGTTGAGAAAGGAAGATTTCATAATCAGGGGCGCAGCAATTGCGGCAGCACCTGTGGTTTGTATAAACTTTCGACGCGAATAAGGACGATTGGTATTTTTTGTGTTCATGGCTTTGGATTTTTTAAGGATGCATTTGGTTCCGATACCGGAATGGTGAAAGTTGCCTGTGGATTTGACGCTGAGTTAAACGTATCCCATAATTTTGAGGAGAGGTCCTGGTCGGGTTTGGTTCCATCATGTATGTAGAGCCGGTAGCGCAGTATAAGGGACTGGCCCTTAACCAGCGGGTAGCGGGTGCCTGCAGCGGGAAAAGTTGGCTGACACCAGGATAACTCAGGATACTGAATCCAGTCGCCGGGATAATCCGGATTTTGCTTATTCTGTAAAACCAGGAGGCCTGATTTTGTTTTGGCACCGGTAAATAGTCCGCTTAAATCCGACCAGGCACGCCTGGGGGCAACGCCTGCAGAATCGGTATAAGTGGAAATTTCCTGTTGCTTAGGCGTTTGCATCCGCACGTTAAGTCCTCCGTAAAGTTTAGTCTCCCGGCGGGCAAGTGTAATGCTGTCCCTGAGGGCAACAAAGCGGAAATCAAGATCGATGATCCTTCCGTGATCTGTTTTGCGATAAGCACGGATAAGTGCAACCTCCTGCACCACGGGAACGCTATCGTTCCACATCC
>CAILAQ010000875.1 GCA_903832165.1 uncultured Bacteroidota bacterium
CCTGTTCCCTATTATGCGTATGAAAAGCTTCTGAATTATTTTCATTTATATGCGCTGATTGGCGGGATGCCTGAGATTATGCGCGATTATGCTTCACACAGCAATCTGCCGGCCCTGAAAAAAACATACAAGAAGATCGAAGAGAGAATAATTCAAGGACTGCAAGATGTTACCGCAGGAACGAAAAGCCGTGATCTGGCGGTGGAAGTTTTGCAGAACACCTATCCCTATGCAGCCACCCGCATCAGTTTCAACCGCTTTGGAAACCTTGAAAAAGGGAGTCGCGAAATCGGTCGGGCATTTAAAGCACTGGAACGTATTTTCTGCCTTCAGATGATTCTTCCTGTTTCATCAGCGGTATTGCCAACAGAATCTGTCACATCCAAATTCCCCAGGCTGCAACTCCTGGATACTGGTTTGGTCAACTATTTTTCAGGCATCCAGAAGCCACTTTTTCAATCGCACGATATGAATGCGATTTTTGAAGGGCAGATTGCACGCCAGGCAGTAGGCCAGGAGATTCTGGCCACCCGCGGTGCAGGCAACGGGGAAAGTTCGCCCCTGAATTTCTGGGTAAGGAGCAAGGCTCAATCCACGGCAGAGGTTGATTTTGTTATGCAATACGAAGATTTGCTGATACCTGTGGTTGTAAAATCAGGGGAACCCGGCCGGCTCCGTTCACTGCACCAGTTCATGGATATAGCGCCTCATTCGTACGCGGTGCGGTTATATGCCGGAAACCTTGCGGTTCAGCAAACCCGGACTATCCGGGGAAAAAGATTCTATCTGCTCAACCTCCCCTATTTCCTTGCCGGAAAAATCAGCAGTCATCTCAAGGGCTTTATCAGACTGGCAAACGGCGTGTGAAATTTGCCTACCTTTGCCGCCTTTTCAATGATATTTGATTATGTCGATCAGTGTTTCCAACATCACCAAGGTATATGGTTCCCAAAAGGCGCTGGATGCCATCACGCTCGAAATCAAACCCGGAGGAATTACCGGGCTGCTGGGCCCGAACGGCGCCGGTAAAAGCACCCTGATGAAAATACTCACCTGCTTTATCCCGCCTACTTCGGGCGATGCATCGGTGTGCGGGTTTGATGTGCTTGACCAGTCAATTGAAGTCAGAAAAAAGGTAGGATATCTGCCTGAGAACAACCCGCTGTACCTTGATCTTTACGTCAGGGAATTCCTGAGTTTCATTGCAGGAACGCACCGTTTGAAGGGGAACATCGCCGCCCGGGTATCTGAAATGATCGAACTCACCGGGCTTCAGTCTGAACAACATAAGAAGATAGGGGCTCTTTCAAAGGGATACCGTCAGCGCGTCGGCCTTGCCCAGTCGATGATTCACAACCCGGAGGTACTTATTCTCGATGAGCCGACTTCAGGGCTTGACCCCAACCAATTGCTCGAAATCCGCAACCTGATCCTCGAGGTCGGCAAAACCAAAACAGTGATGATATCAACCCATATCATGCAGGAGGTGGAGGCCATCTGCAACAGGGCTGTGATTATTCACAAAGGGCGGATCGTTGCCGATGATTCCACCCAAAACCTCCAGCATCTGGCCAC
>CAILAQ010000876.1 GCA_903832165.1 uncultured Bacteroidota bacterium
CAGTTTGCCGACTTCTATTTCCTCATCGCGGCTGCATTTATATTGATTTTCATGATCATGGCTGCAGTATTCGAATCGCTGAGTACGCCTTTTGTCTTGCTGCTTTCGATTCCGCTTGCAGGGATAGGTTCGTTTCTGGCCATACTGTTTACTGGAACCTCGCTTCTTAACGCCAATACGCTGATAGGGTTTATCATCCTTATCGGTATAGTTGTGAACAACGGGATTATCCTGATAGACTATGCCAATATCCTTCGAAAAAATGGTAACAGGAAACTCAGAGCGTTAATGACCGCCGGTCTGGCCCGTTTGCGCCCGATCCTGATCACTGCCTGTACCACATGCGTGGCTATGGTTCCCCTTGCGATGGGTCAGTCGGAATATGTGAGTCTGATTGGTAAACCGTTTGCCATTACCGTAATCGGCGGATTAGCATTGAGTACCTTGCTCACACTGGTTTTCATACCGACATTTTATTCCGGTTTGGAAAATGCCCTGAAATGGATGAGAGAACAGAAGCTGGCCGTTAAGATCGTTATGTACACACTGATGATCGGATTAACAGCGCTCATTTATTTTGGAATCGATGCTTTCCTGTGGCAGGCGGTAACCTTTTTGCTCGTATTGATCGGTGTACCGGCCTCAACCTGGTTCGTAATGAACAGTTTGCGGAAGGCCAGCGATACAGTTATTCCTCTGGATGAATCCATTGTAATCAAAATACAGAATCTTGTCAAGATTTATGAACGCGACGGACGGTTTAACAGGCAATGGAAAGCTGGTTTGGCTATTCGTAAGAGGCTGGGAATGGAAAAGGAGTACAAATCCTGGAAGGACCTGGATGATATATTATGGCAATTGCCGATCCTTGGATTCATGATGTACTTTGTTTATTTCTTCCTCGAAGGCAGTATATGGATCTTCCTGCTCAGCATACCGATTTACTTTATGATGCTGTCGATCTATGGTCCTGTGGGTAAATACCTGAAATATAAAAAGCCTGCTGGATTTGTCAATAAGATGAATCAGTTTTTTCAAGGATTGATTTTCTGGGGATTCCCGGCATTCAGCATCTTTATTTTCCAATTGAGATGGGGAAATGTGGCTATTGATGTATTAATCGGATTGATATGGTACCTCTCACTGATCGTTTATACGACTTCAAGTCGTCTTGTCCGCGAAAAGGTTAACGTAAACCGGATTACAGGTAAGTTTGGAAGAATGCGCAGAGGCTGGTACCGGCTGGTCCAGTCGATCCCGCTGATTGGCACGAAGAAGAAGCCATTTAAAGCGTTGCGCGGGGTTTCCATGACTATTGAAAACGGAATGTTTGGACTGCTCGGACCTAACGGGGCAGGCAAAACCACGCTTATGAGAATCATATGTGGTATTTTCGAACAGAGCTATGGTAAAATCTGGATCAGCGGTATAGATACTCAGGTTAAACGTGAGGAACTCCAGGGCCTGATCGGATATTTGCCGCAGGAATTCGGAATGTATGAAAACATGACGGCTGGGGAATACCTGAATTATCAGGGAATCCTCAAGGGGTTGAAATATCCTGAAGAACGTGACAAACGCGTTGATTTTGTACTGAGCTCGGTGCATATGCTGGAGCACAAAAATGAAAAAATCGGCAGCTATTCGGGTGGTATGAAGCAGCGTATCGGAATTGCGCAAATCCTTCTGCATCTTCCAAGGATACTTGTGGTTGATGAACCTACCGCAGGCCTTGATCCGAGGGAAAGGATCCGTTTCAGGAACCTTCTGGTGGAATTGTCACGAGAACGTGTTGTCATTTTCTCCACCCATATTATTGAGGATATATCGAGTTCCTGTAACAAGGTTGCAGTTCTTGATAAGGGTGATATGGTTTTCCTGGGAGCGCCTGAAGATATGGCACTTACTGCCAAAGGACATGTTTGGCAGGTTGAGGTGAGTATGGAGGAATTTGACCGGCTATCGGAACTTTATAAGGTGGTGCACCACATGCGTGATGGTCTGAATATCAGGGTTCGGCTTCTGGCTGAGACAAAACCTTCGCCGGATGCTATTGAGGTTCAGCCTTTATTGGAAGATTCTTATTTATGGATGTTGAAGAAAGCGATCTGATATGAAAAGTAACCGAGTTGCATTAATCTGGAACTGGATCTTCAATATGGTCCGTTATAATCTCAAGATTATCTTCGCCAATAAATTTATTTGGTTTTTAGTTGCCTCACTTGCCTTTTTTGTCGGGATTCTGCTTATTAATCTGTTTTCAAAAGGGAAGATTGATACCGGATCCATCTATGGCCTCCTAATGTTTCCGGGGCTGTTGCTTGTATTCTATCCAACAGTTTTTGGAATACAGAATGATGAGGATACGCGGGTGCTGGAAATTCTTTTCGGGATTCCGGATTACCGTTATAAAGTATGGCTGGTCAGACTGGTACTGATTTATCTTGTAGTTTACCTGATCCTATTGCTGTTAGGTGTCTTCTGCTCGTGGGCCCTGCTGCCGTTTCCTGTTTTCAATATGGTCTGGCATCTGATGTTCCCGATCTTTTTTATGGGTACACTTGCTTTTCTTCTGTCAACTTTTATCAAGAATGGTATTGGAACAGGTGTAGTCATGATTATTATCGGGGTGTTTTTTGTAGCCCTGATGGCAGCTCTTCAGAACAGCAAATGGAATATTTTCCTGAATCCATTCAGTGTTCCTGATACGATGAGCGAGAATGCCTGGAAATCTATTGTCCAGGACAACAGGATTATTCTGTTTGTAGGTATTGTGCTCGCGCTGCTTGGCGGCTTGACGAGTTTACAGAAACGCGAGCGTTTTATATAGGTCGGCTGCGCCTCCTAAGAGGCTTCGCTGCGCTCAGCTAATAGGTCGGCTGCGCCTCCTAAGAGGCTTCGCTGCGCTCAGCTAATAGGTCGGCTGCGCCTCCTAAAAGGTTCGCTCCGCTCACTAATAGGCTCCCTTCGGTCGCTAAATGCGGTTGGGGGGAGCCTGTTATATTTTATAAATCCCATTTTGAATTTATTTTAATTGATTTTTCCATTAGTGGATGATTGATGCATCTATACGTCTATTAACAACAGGGATTTATGGAAGCACAGAATGTTTATCGGTTGTCGATGGAGTTTAGCCAGAAGATTTGGGATTTGGTGGCAACATGGCCAGGTTTTGCTCGGGAAACCTGCGGTAAGCAGATAGTAAGATCTGCTGATTCCATCAGCGCCAACCTGAAGGAGGGTGCCGGTCGATACTTTTACAAAGAGAGAAATCAATTTAATATTTACGCTCGCGGATCGCTTTTTGAAACCCATTGCTGGTTGGAGAAAGCAATCAATCGAAATCTTATTCCCAAACAAGATTTCGAGGACTTAAGGAGGGACTTTGACTTGCTTCAGATCGAGATCAACCGCATGATCCGCAATACCCGAAATCAGGCTTTGTCCTGAATCTCCAATTAGTGAGGCGCCAGCCGAACCTTTTAGGAGGCGCAGCCGACTAATTAGCGACCGCAGGGAGCCTATTAGGAGCGCAGCGACCTCTTAGCGACCGCAGGGAGCCTATTAGCGCGAAGCGCCTTTTAGTGAGCCGCAGGCGAACCAATTAGCTGAGCGCAGCGAAGCCTATTAGGAGGCGCAGCCGACTTATTAGCGACCGAAGGGAGCCTATTAGTGAGCGTTAGCGAACCTATTAGCTGAGCGCAGCGAAGCCTATTTCGTGTAGTAGTCTATCATGTCGCGCAACGTCTTCGAGCAAACCGGGCAAAATGGATCTCCGAGCCAGTTCATTTTGCATTTTGCCATCGGACTAAAAACGCCTTTTGATGTATACAGTCCGCCTTCATAAGCTCCCAGAACTCCATCAAATTCAGGTTTGCGCGGGGTGGGGATCGGGGTACCGGCCTTGACCATACTTTTCCATTTTTTACCGAAATCAACCAGGTTGGTTACGTTGGGTTGGATGGGCTCAACCGTCATGTCGATATAATCCTGATAGGCTACGTCACTGGTATAATATTCGTCAGCCAGCCAGGTGAAAGTGTGGCCGAATTCATGAATGAATACACCGACGGATTGCTTGTTGAATGCAGTAAAACATCCATAGTAATTGTAAACGCCCCCGCCACCGTATTTTTCTGAATTTACGAGGATAATTATGATGTCATAGGGAACATTTGCAGCAACATCTCTTACTGATTTAATATCGTAAGTCATATTGTACCTTTCACTGTCGAAAGTATAGAAGCTAGTACTGAAAATGGTGTTTTTGTAAATTCCTTTTCCAGGAATATCTGTGCCGGATTCGAGTGAGGGTGCTTCAACCAGCCAGCAGTTGAATTTATCGGCATTGGCTGCGAATGGAGCTGTTTCCAAAAGACCTTTTGAAAAACTTTTTACTGCTTCATGGAATTTTTCCATCTCTCCTGCGGTAAAACCATCCGGGAGAAATACAACGTCAATCTTGTTTGCCGGATCACCGGAGTCGTGAACCATGTATGATTTGTAAGTTGGCCCATTTTCCTTATTTATGAAATAATTGCCCGGATCGATTTGATATTCAAATGTTTTTACAAGCTTTGTTTTACGGTCACGACTGTACAACTGGAGCGTGACCGGTTTCTTTGGAAAGGGAACCAAGGCAGTCTCGTAAAAGCACCTGGAGGTGATTTTCGCTTCAGCGGTGGATTGCCACTCGCTGTACAAACCGGCATAACCGCGTGAGAAAATTAATTTTTTTGTTGCCTTATCGTATAGTTCCACACGATATTCACCCCAGGCAAATTGATCGATGAGATGTTGACGCGGTCCTGACCACTTGCCTTCCTGCTTCATCTGAACGAAGCTGACTTGCTCTGAAGTTGCTGTTCCACAGCGGTTGTAGTCAAAACGCAAAGTGTTGTTTGTAAAGTAATCTTCATAATTAACTTGCGCCTGTAAACTCAGGGCTGCAAAACACGATATCAGCAGAATAAACTTTTTCATCGGTTCCTTTTTTTGTAAATACCAATGGTAAAGGTAAATTACATTGTATTTTTGCCAAAGTAAAAATCCAATCTTTACAGCAGCTATGGGTGATAATCTGAAACTAATGTTCAAAAACTTATCTGACTGGCTGGATACCTGGGGATTAACAGGTCCATTCGGCCAATTTCTCCATCTTGTGATTCTTCTGGGTTGTTTATTTTTGGTTGGTTTTGCCATCGACCGTTTAACCAGGGGCCTTATCAAGATTGTTATTAGCCGGATCGTAAGGCAAACGAATAACCCATGACGATATTCTTCTCGAGAAAGGTGTTTTCAGGAGAATCGCCCACTTTGTGCCTGCCATAGTAGTGTATTATATGCTGCCGTATATTTTTAACGGGGTATATTTTGTTGATGCAGGTGACGCTGATCAACTGATTAAAACCTTTATCGATATTTCCCAAAAGGCTATGTCGATTTACATGATCGGAATCGGTGCTTCAATTATCATGTCGAGTCTGAATGCATTGAATGAAATTTATATCCATTTGGATTTTGCGGGCAGGGTTCCAATTCGAGGCTACATTCAGGTAGTGCAATTCCTTGTTGTACTGATCGCTGTGATTTGGGTTCTCTCTGTTGTATTCGGCTTTGAACTTAAAGGTTTCTTTACCGGATTGGGTGCCTTTATGGCGGTTCTGGTCATTGTTTTCCGAGATACCCTGCTTGGCTTGATGGCTTCCATTCAATTGTCAGCTAACAAGATGGTGCGGATCGGGGATTGGGTAACCATTCCTTCGAGGAATGCTGATGGTACTATTCTGGATATCACGGTGAATACCGTTAAGGTGGAGAACTGGGATAAAACCATCACCACCATGCCAACCTATTCTTTGGTATCCGAGGCTGTGCAGAACTGGCGGGGAATGGAGGAATCCGATGGGCGACGGATAAAGCGGTCTGTCAATATAGATATTGGTTCGGTCCATTTTTGTTCGGACCCCCTGCTTGACCGACTCGAAAATATTCATCTGGTTTCTGATTATATCAAGACAAAGAGAGCTGAGCTTGCTGAGCTGAACAGAAAATTTCCGAACACCGAACTTTCGGTTGCCAATGGAATACGCCTGACAAATCTTGGTATTTTCAGAAAATACCTGGAACTATATTTATCGAAACATCCGGATATTCAGCATGGAATGCCCACGATGGTTCGTCAGCTTCAACCGACCGAACGCGGGATCCCTGTTGAAATATATGGGTTCAGCAGCGAAAAGGCATGGGAACAATATGAAAATGTACAGTCGGATATCTTTGATCATGTCCTGGCTGTTATCCCGGAGTTTGAACTTCACGCATTTCAAAACCCAACCGGGGCTGATTTTAAACAATTAGGCAAAAGGAACGACTAATATGGAAATAGAACGCAAATACCTTGTGAATAAGATTCTTTGGCAGGAGTTAAGAAATCCTGTTAATGCCAGTTTTATTCAACAGGCGTATATTTCGATGGACCCAAAATGTTCAGTTCGGATCAGGATTGTTGATAACAAAGCCCTGATTACTATCAAAGGTGAAACCCAAGGCATCTCTAGAGAAGAATTCGAATATTCAGTACCCCTGAGAGAAGGCATGGAGATTATGAAGATGGCCGGTTCACCCGTGATCATGAAAAGCAGGTATGTTATACCCTTTCAGGGATACAACTGGGAAATAGATGAATTCTATGGCGATAATGAGGGCCTTATTATTGCTGAAGTTGAATTGAAATTTGCTGATGAACAGCCTGAATGGCCTGATTGGATTGACAAAGAAGTTACCGGCGACCCGCGATACTTCAATCTGCAGCTTGCTATTAATCCGTTAAATGGGTGGCAATGAAGTTGTCCGGATGG
>CAILAQ010000877.1 GCA_903832165.1 uncultured Bacteroidota bacterium
CTCCCATGGAGACCACTACACCAAGCGGTTGTTCGAGATCCAGGATATCGAGGACCCGCTCAAACGACAACTCATCAAAATAAAGCCTGTCGCTCATATCATAATCCGTCGATACCGTTTCAGGATTGTAGTTGATCATAATCCCGCGGTATCCCTCTTTTCGGATGGTCATCAGCGCATTTACACTGCACCAGTCGAATTCAACAGAGCTTCCGATGCGGTAAGCGCCTGATCCGAGAACGATTACGGAGTTTTCATTGTTGGTAAACTCAACGTCGTGAGAGGAGGAGGAGTACGTGAGATACAGGTAATTGGTCTGGGCCGGATATTCAGCGGCCAGTGTATCGATCTGGCGCACATACGGCACAATGCCTGCGGCTTTCCGAAAACTCCTGACCTTCAGCATATCTTCTTCGATCTGCTCAACCGGGCTCTTCAGAATCAGCCTGGTAATCTGGAAATCCGAAAATCCTCTGACTTTCGCTTCTTTGATCAGGTCGAGATCTGTTGATTCCATGGAATTATTCTCTTCGAGCATATTTTTCAATCGAACAATATTCCTGAGTTTCACCAGAAACCAAAGATCGATCCCGGTAATTTCATGAATATGCTCAACAGTCATTCCCTGTTCAAGGGCCTTGGCAATGACGAAGATTCTTACATCAGTGGGCGTGCGAAGTTCCTGCTCGGGACTGGCATACTCCATGCCGCGGTTCCCAACGAAACCGTGCATGCCTTGTCCGATCATTCGCAAACCTTTCTGAATGGCTTCTTCAAATGTTCTGCCAATGGCCATCACTTCACCCACACTTTTCATGCTGGAGCCGATCTCATGAGAAACACCCTCAAATTTGTCCAGATCCCAGCGCGGAATTTTAACAACGATATAATCAAGGGCAGGCTCAAAGCATGCCGTTGTAGTCAGCGTAACACTGTTCTTTAATTCATGAAGCCCGTAGCCGAGTCCGAGTTTGGCTGCAACGAATGCCAGCGGGTAACCCGTAGCTTTGGATGCTAAGGCCGAGGAGCGGCTGAGCCTGGCATTCACTTCAATCACACGATAGTCTTCCGAATCAGGATCCAGGGCATACTGAACGTTGCACTCTCCCACGATCTTGATATGCCGGATGATTTTTATTGATAATGCCCTGAGTTTATGATATTCTGCATTCGAAAGTGTTTGCGATGGGGCAACCACGATACTTTCCCCGGTATGGATGCCAAGCGGATCGAAGTTTTCCATGTTACAAACCGTTATACAATTATCGTAACGGTCGCGAACTACTTCATATTCAACTTCTTTCCATCCCTTTAGCGATTTTTCAACCAGAATCTGCGGGGCCATGGTCAGGGATTTGAAGGCCAGCTTTTCCAGCTCGTCGCGATTGTCGCAGAACCCGCTGCCCAAACCACCCAATGCATAGGCTGATCTGATGATCACGGGATAGCCTAACCTGTCGGCTGCCTTGTAGGCATCCTCAAGCGTACTGACTGCCTGGCTCTGAATTGTCTTGACCTCAATTTCGTCAAGCCTTTGAACAAAGAGCTCGCGGTCTTCGGTATCCATAATGGCTTTCACCTGGGTTCCCAGGACCTCTACACCATATTTTTCCAGAATTCCGCCTTTGAAAAGAGCCACACCGCAATTGAGAGCAGTTTGTCCGCCAAACGCCAGCAATATGCCATCAGGCCTTTCCTTGCTGATCACTTTCTCGACAAAATACGGGGTAACAGGCAGAAAATAAATCTGATCGGCAATTCCCTCAGATGTTTGAACAGTAGCAATATTGGGATTGACAAGAATCGTGTATATGCCTTCTTCCCGCAGAGCTTTTAATGCCTGCGATCCTGAATAGTCAAATTCACCGGCTTCACCGATTTTCAGAGCGCCAGAGCCTAAGACGAGGACTTTGCTGTATTTTGAGATTTTTGCGTCCATGATTAGATCTTAGAATTTTGAATGGTCCCGATAAACTCATCGAACAGAAATTCCGTATCGGTTGGTCCGCTGCTGGCTTCGGGATGGAATTGTGAGGAGAAGAAAGGCTTTGTCTTATGCTTGATTCCTTCGTTAGTCTGGTCGTTTAAGTTCCTGAACAAGGGTTCCCAGCCTTCCGGCAACGTAGAGTCATCCAGTGCAAATCCGTGATTCTGAGAGGTGATGTAAGCCTTATTGGTGCCAAGTTTAAGAACCGGTTGGTTATGGCTGCGGTGACCATATTTTAATTTATAGGTATCGCCGCCTGCTGCCAGTCCCAAAAGCTGATTTCCAAGGCAGATGCCAAAAATCGGCCTGTCTCCGGCAATTGCCTTCCGGATATTGGCTATGGTAGCCACACATTGTTTAGGATCTCCCGGCCCGTTCGAAATGAAAAGACCGTCATATTCAACTGTGTCAATATCAGTATCCCAGGGAACTCTGATCACCTCGGTATCCCTCCTGAGGAGGCAGCGGATGATGTTGTTCTTCACTCCGCAGTCGATCAGCAGTATTTTATATTTTCCTTTTCCGTAACGTACAATCTCTTTTGTGCTGACCTGATCAACCAGGTTGATGAGATTGGGGTTAACGAAAGGGATGTCGTCATCAAAAATGATTTTGCCAAGCATTGCGCCTTCTTCGCGAAGATGCTTGGTGAGTGTGCGGGTATCGATACCATAGATGCCCGGTATGTTGAACTCCTGCAGCCAGTCTGCTAAGCTCTGATCAGCATTCCAGTGACTGAAATCAAAGGAATAATCAGAAATGATCAGCCCGCTGATATGGATGCTGTCGGATTCAAAAAACTGAAGCATACCATTTTCGCGTTGTTTTCCCGGCACACCATAATTCCCGATAAGAGGGTAGGTGAGCACCAGAATCTGTCCCTGATAGGAAGCATCAGTAATGCTTTCAGGATAACCGGCCATTGCAGTATTGAATACCACCTCCCCGGCCATCGGGGTTTCGGAGCCGAAGGACCAGCCCTTCCACTCGGTACCGTCTTCCAGAACAAGTTTAACCGACCTGCTTGCCGGATGGAGTATGTGTGCTTTGTTCATTAGATAAATTTTCGTCGGAATACCAGGTTTTTACTTTCTCTCTGAGGTTATAGTTGGAACTCATGGTTTCGCCATAAGCTCCGGCCGACCGGATTGCAATGAGATCGCCTCTCCGGGTTTCGGGTAAATTTACTGCTTTACCGAAACAATCTGACGATTCGCAAATGGGGCCAACCACATCATATAATAGTGCATTGCCATCTGAGGTCAGGTTTTCTATCAAATGGAAAGCCTGATATAGCGCAGGGCGTATCAATTCAGTCATGCCAGCATCCAGTATGGCAAAGCGGGTTTTAACACCTTCCTTGATATACAGGACTTTGGAAATCAGACTGCCAGATTGCGCAACCAAAGCCCTGCCGGGTTCGAAATGCACTTCCTGACCATATTGAAAGTCGAGATGCTGATGGAAAATATCAAAGTATGTTTTGAAATCTGTCAGATCGTCATCTGGTCTGGAGTAATCGATCCCGAGGCCACCTCCGACATTGATGATTTTAGGGGTAAACATATTGCATGCAAACCATGCCTGGATCTCATTGATACGAGAGCACAAGCCTTTGAAAACATCGGTGTCAGTGATTTGAGATCCGATGTGGAAATGCAGGCCCTGCCATACGAGGTTCTCGGATTTTCCCAGGCACTTGATCACCTTATCCCAGTCCCATGGGTTGATGCCGAATTTATTTTCTTCGATGCCGGTGGTAATATAATGGTGGGTACGGGCATCCACATGAGGGTTTATACGCAAGGCTATCGGAGCTTTTACTCCTTTGCGACCGGCAATTTCATTAATAACTTCAAGCTCCTGAATCGATTCGGAATTGAAACAGGAAATTCCATTGTCCAACCCGAATTCAATTTCCCAATCAGCCTTCCCGACCCCCGCAAAAACTATATCAGAAGGCTTGAAGCCGGTCTCCAGGGCACGGCGCACTTCATAGCCGCTTACACAGTCGGCACCAAATCCACGGTTACTGATTCTCTGAAGGATCGGTATGTTGGAATTAGCCTTTAATGCATAGTGCACCCTGAATCCGTATTGACCGGCGAGGGACGAAACCTCGTCCAGCGTTTTATTCAGGAGATCAACATCATAGTAGTAGAATGGGGTTTCAAGCTTCTGAAACTGATCCAAAGGGAACCGGGTTTTCATCGGGCCTGAAAAAGATGATTACTCAGGGAGTTCAGGGCATCAATCTTATCCGAAGTCTTTATGAGCAGCGAGATATTATTATTGCTCGAACCGTAAGAGATCATCCTGACAGGGATATGCCTCAGTGCCTCAAGGGCCTGAACTGCCATTCCACGGCTTTCTCCGATCATGTCGCCTACCACGCAGATAATGGTCTGATCGCGGATTACTTCAACAGTACCGTAATTCTCGAGATCTGTGATGATTTCGCTGAGCCGGTCAGTCTGGTCAATGGTCATTGAAACCGAGACTTCGGAAGTTGCGATCATATCGATGGAAGTCCGGTGGCTCTCAAAAATCTCAAAAACCTTACGCAGAAAGCCAAATGCCAGCAACATGCGGTCTGATTTAATCCTGATGGCGACGATTCCGTCTTTGGCTGCCACAGCCTTGATCCCTGATCCCGTCACTTTACCGGTGATCAGAGTGCCCGGAGAATCTGGGTCCATCGTATTCTTTAACCTCACGGGAATGTTTTTGTCCTGCGCAGGGCGTACACTGGTAGGATGCAGGATCTTGGCGCCAAAATAGGCCAGCTCGGCGGCTTCATCAAAGGAGAGATCATCAATCCGCGAAGTGTTCTTTACATACCTTGGATCATTATTGTGAAATCCGTCAATATCGGTCCAGATCTGAATCTCATCGGCATCTGCTGCAGCTCCTACGATGGAAGCTGTATAATCTGATCCGCCGCGTTTCAGGTTGTCAATCTCGCCAAAAGCATTGCGGCAGATAAAACCCTGGGTAATAAAAAGAGTATTTCCGGGATAAAGTGCGAGCTCACGGTTTAGATTCTCACGTATATAATAATTATCGGGCTCCTGATCCTTATCGATACGCATGAAGTTCAATGCAGGAAGAAGTACGCTGACAATGCCGGTTTCCTCCAGATGGTAAACCATAAGCGCTGTGGAAATGAGCTCTCCTTTTGCGAGGACCGTTTTTTCTTCATGCTGGGTGAACATATCGCGATTGAACTCATCGAGA
>CAILAQ010000878.1 GCA_903832165.1 uncultured Bacteroidota bacterium
ATCCAATGGAATCAACTTATTACTATTACCTCGCCGGGGCTGTTGTCCTCGTTTTTCTTCTGTCTGGAATACGTATCATTCGCCCAACACATAAAGGCCTGATTGAGCGGCTTGGAAGGTACCATCATTTTGCCTTTCCGGGTTTTAACTGGATTATCCCCTTTATCGATAAGCTTTATCAGATTAATGTTACTGAGCAGATGGTGGATGCTGAACCTCAGGAAATTATCACCAATGATAATCTTAATGCCCGGGTAGACGCTCAGGTTTATTTCAGGGTTAAGGATGATGAAACAAGTGTAAAAAATTCAGTGTACAATGTCAATAATTATCGTTGGCAGATCGTAAACCTCGCCCGCACCACCCTGAGGAATATCATTGGTACCCTTACTTTGAAATCAGCCAACAGCGAACGCGGAAAAATTAATTCCGAACTGCACCGGACATTATTGGATGAAACCTCAAGCTGGGGTATTGATATTGTACGCACAGAGCTGAAGGAAATCGATCCGCCAAAGGATGTTCAGGAAACCATGAATAAGGTGGTAAAGGCCGAGAATGAAAAAATTGCAGCTATCGATTATGCAACAGCACGTGAAACTGTGGCCGACGGTGAAAAAAGAGCAAAGATTAAAGAAGCCGAAGGTTATAAGCAAGCTAAGATTCTTCATGCTGAAGGAGAAGCCGAAGCCATTAAGCTGGTTAACGAGGCTGCCGATAAATTCTTTACCGGAAACGCCCAGTTGTTGAAGAAACTTGAAACGCTCGAGATTTCGCTCAAAGACAATGCTAAAATCGTAATTCCTGAAGGCAGCGAGCTGGTTAATATAATCGGTGATCTGGCCGGAGTTATGCCACTCAGGAAGAAAGACGGACATAAAGAGGCAACCAAAGAATAGACAGAAGACAAAGAGACCAAAAGACAGGAGACTGTCATACGGGAGACAATAGACAGGAAGACCGGTAGACTTTATAACTTAAGGTTTACCGGTTTCTTCGTTTCTGTTCCTCCCTTCAACGGATCCACCTCACCCCCAACCCCTCTCCCGCGCTCGCTGCGCTCACGGGAGATGGGAGTTTTCTCTGGCCAAACCCTTTACCTCACTCCTCATACCCGACACCCGATACCCGAAACCTGACACCCGAAACCTGATACCCGATACCACCTTAGCAATATAGCGCAATACCCTTAAGCAGTCTGTTGTACTTCTCCTCGGCCGTCATTGCCAGATACTGCGCCTGCGCCTCTTCGTGCAGGCGCTGCTTTTCCCGGGCTTCGGCAAGTTTCTTTTCCATCTGGAGACGCTGGATACGATCGGTCAGGAATTTTGTGGCCACATTCGGAAAAAGCTCAAGAAGCAATTCCTCTTTCTCATTGTTTGCAAGGTGGCAGCTTTCTTCCACCTCGGGAAACAGAGGATTAGGTTGCCTCTCATATCCATCGGTATTAAAAGGGATCTCTTCTCTCGTACCGGCAATTTTCAACCTGAAATCCGGATCTATCGGAATTGGCGTTTTCCCATATTGTCCCTTTACAAGATTCACAAACTGACTCGAATTATTGGTGTAAAAAGGATGGCCGTTGTTTTCATCCACAACACAATTAACAGCCTGGGCTCCTACAATCTGGCTGGTTGGGGTAACCAGCGGCGGACAGCCGGCAGCCACTCTTACTGCAGGAATAACTTCGAGAACCCGGTTTAAAAGGTGCTCCTGCTTCAGTTGTTTTAACTGCGAAAGCATATTGGTATACATGCCGCCCGGGATCTCTGCAAATTTTACTTTTTCATCAGGCTCCGGGAAGTTGAAATAACGTTCGATCTTCTGGCAAACCTCCTGTAACTGATCTGTTTTGTCCGTTGTGGCATAGAGGATTGCTTCGTCGAAGAGCTTGTCGATTTCCGGAGGCAGGGTATCTGTCAGTATATTGAATTCGATTGGATACTGCTTGTAACTGTCGATATCTGCCATTTCAATGCGGATGTCTTTTAACTTTTTGTTAATCTCAACAACTGAAGCAAGATTTACGCCGGTTTCGATATCCATCTTACGGCAGAAAATCTGAATCAGCTCAAAGGCCGGAGCTGCCGGACCCCCGGCAAAATTCATCATGGCAGTATCAACGATATCCACTCCGTTAACGATGGCCATAAGCGCGCCGCTCAGTCCGTAGCCGGGCGTACAGTGCGTGTGGAAGTCTATCGGAACCTTAACTGCCTGTTTGATTGCCTTAACCATTTCTCCGGATTTCCCGGGAGTAATCAATCCTGCCATGTCCTTGATGGTGA
>CAILAQ010000879.1 GCA_903832165.1 uncultured Bacteroidota bacterium
TAAATTCAAAATACTCTTCAGGGCTCAGGAAATCGATCAGGAATCCATCGTCGAGATGGGCGCCGGTATAGAATTTCCACTCGGTGCTGCCTTTTACATCTTTCGTTTTTGATTTGATCCAGCCGCTGTTTGCCCTGATTAAATCGAGCATAAGCCTGAAAAAGGTTGTTTTACCGGCCCCGTTATTGCCTACCAGTCCAAAGCTTTCGTTCTGTCTGATTAATAGATGCGGAATCGATAATACTGTGGTTCCGCCGTATATTTTAGTGAGATTTTTTACTTCAATCATGATTTATGTTTTTTGTTATTCTCTGAATCCTTTTGCCATATCATACCTTCTATTCATAAACTGTCTGGTAACAATCCCCAGAAGGGCCTTGTTGAAAACCAATCCTGCCAGCCCGATAACACCTATCATTACATAGCCCAGATAGGGCACTTTGAAATATTTGAACGGCCAGAAAATCAGAACAGGCAGTAAAAATCCGGGCAGCATCGACAGCCATTGCGATGCACCCATACCCTGATAATTAAAACTTGCACTCCTGTTAAGATCTACCCGCTTTGTGCTGTATGTTGAAAGGTAGATCATCACAAACGACAGAAAACCGATGTTGTATAAAAAGGTGGCTGTGTTGATGAGAAGGATTTTGTATCCGTAAAAAACATAGGGTACCGTGAGCACATAACAAATAGTGCACATGGTGATCGACAAAATATATTTGGCCCTGATATATTGTCTGTAATCAGAGTAGTTAGCAAGAATGGTATCGAAATAACTGCTTTCAAAGCTGAAGCAGTAGTTCACATAGCTGATCATCATTCCACCTGTCATGAAAATTCCGATAAATAGCAGCATGCTGCTGAATGCTTGACGGTTTGCATCGGGATAAAGCATCAGACCGTACAAAATAAAAATTGGTGACATGTATAAAATGGTCTTGGTGCGTTTGTTACGCATCATAAGCCTGATATCGAGAGAAATCAGGTTCCCGGTAAGGCCATAGTGCTTCAAATAATGGAGCTGCCCGATCGAATCAGCCCTTTCCCTTTTCTTGAAATTTAATTCATCGGGGTATAACCGGTTTGTTAAAAAGAAGTAGTTCAGTAAATAGGTAAGGCTCAATGCAATCAACGGAATAAGTATAGTCAGGGGATTCTTGAGGATTCCGCCCATCAATGACCTTGACAATCCGGCGAGTGAAAAGACCTGAAAACGGTCAAGGGCAAACAGGCCGAAAAGGGCCACTCCGAAAAGTGCTGTCACCCAGGGTTGATGGGCCAGTTGCCGTTTTGCATAGGTTGCCAGGAAATTGTTGCTGAAAACCAACAGGATCATTCCCAATATCCAGGCCCAGGCCATTCCCATTCCGTAAACAGGTGCAATTATCTTAATGGCGAATGGGATAAAAACCAGCCACGAAAGGAAATTGCCAATGCTGAACAGTGATTTGGAGGCTACGTAATGAACAATGGCCGATTTTTTAACCGGTAAGGTCAGGTATGTCTCGATATTCATTACCGGCAAGGATTGCATCACGAAGCGGATGATAAATTCAATGGCGAAGTAGTAGAGGATAATGCCATTAAACAGGTGAACAGGGTCTTCATCCGGAGCGATTTGCTGGAAAAGCTTATCGATAAAGATTCCCAGCATAACCAGGTATGCCAGCATAATCGTGAGCAGCATACCCATGATGATGTTGAGCACAATTTGTTTCTGCCAGAAGCTGGAGCGCACTGCCTCTTTAATCTGGTGAGAAATGAAACATTTAAGAATCTTAGGTTAAAATAATATACACACAGGTTTATTAATTGTAATACTTTTCCCGGTGTCGCTCAATTTGCCCGTTGCGGGATCCAGGAAAAATGTAGTGATCGATTCTGAATTCTGGTTGGCTGCCAGAAGAAGTCTGCCTGAATGGTGAATGGCGAAATTTCTTGGTGTCTTGCCTTTGACTGATTGGTTTTGCAACAATTTTAGTTTACCCGACCCTTGCTCAATAGAGAAAACAGCGATGCTGTCATGACCCCGGTTGGACGCATAAATGAACATTCCATTGGGGTGAAGATGAAGATCGGCGCAGGTGTTTTCACCGGAAAAGCCATCGGGCAGGGTAGTGACAGTCTGCATTTCAGTTAACCTGCCAATTGCCTTTTCATAGGTCATGCAAGTCAGGGTGGAGTTTAATTCATTGACAACGAAAGCCCGGGACCCATCTTTCGAAAAAGTAAAATGACGGGGTCCGGCACCGGGAGCTGTCTGAAAAAATGGATGGTCAGCAGGCGTTAGTTTGCCTGTTTCCTGATAAAAAAGGTAAATCATTATCTTATCGATTCCGAGATCGCAGACAAAAGCGAACCGATTATCAGGAGATAGATTGACTGAATGGGCGTGCGCGGTTTCCTGTCTGGCTTTATTGGGTCCTTTCCCGGTATGCTGAACCATATCGGCTGGTTCACCCAGACTGCCATCTGCCAGAATCGGCAGTACAGAAACATTTCCTCCGGTATAGTTAGCCACCAGAATGAATTTGCCGGTGCGGTCCACACTCAGGTGGCAGGGATGTGCGCCCAGAGAGGGCATTTCGTTTAAAAAGGAAAGCTTACCTGTCTTTTCATCGCGGCGGAATGCACTTACCGAACCGGATTTCTTTCCTCTGAAATCATCCGTTTCATTAACTGCATAAAGGAATTTCCTTGTGGGATCAAAAATCAGAAAAGAGGGATTTTTAACCTTACTGCATACATCAGCCAGCTGAACATTACCGCTTGCATGATCGAATCTGCAAACGGAAATACCCTGTTGAGAAGTTTCAGTATAACTTCCTATATAAAGCAGTTCCTGGGAGGAGTCACTTCCGGAAACTGCTGAAAATGCATGTTTTGGGAACACGGCAGCACTAAAGGCACCCACTGCGATTTGCTGAAAGAACCCCGATCTTTTCATGAACCCAAAGCTAGTTATTTAGCTTTGATAATTTTAGCCTGATGTACCGGTTTTCCGTTTGAATCATGAACCGTTAGGAAATAGGCCCCTTTGGCTAATCCTGAAGTTGATAAGGATTCCTGCTTGCCGGTGAGTATCATTTCCCCGCTTGAATTGAATATTTTATAGGTCATCCCGTTTTCAAACGGAGCAATGGTTAACCGGTCAATTACCGGATTTGGGTAAGCCAGATATTTTGATGCTGAAATTTCAACGAGTCCCCCATTGTAAGGAGATCCGACAGTTCCCGACTTGAGTATACGCTTTGAATTAATTTCGGGGGACAGGGGTCCTATTTGCCTGTATTCGATTGGCCCGCCAGGATTTATCTTGTATTCTCCGTTAACCGTATTAAAAAGCATCACAGGTACGCTGGTGAAAATATTCCCGGTGTTTACCAACGTTGGTGGCATTCCGCCTGCGTTATTCAGAAAAGGAATAGCAGCATCATAGCGATTATCCTTAAAATACATCAGGTTGTACTGATTCATGTTTTTTATTATTTCGGCTCCTCTTGCGGACTTGAAATAATTGTTTCTCACAGTAACAGCGGAACCGGCAATTGGGGTGTAACGGTCGTCGATAAAGCTGCCAATGCAACTCTCGACATAATTATTATAAACCTCGATATTTCCCATCCCCAGGATGATCGCTCCATAACCGGGTGAATTGATCAGGATGTTATTGTAATATTTCCCAATCGTATTGCCTCCAACCTGAAGACAGTTGTTTTGAAAGGCCAGGTTTTCAAGGCCTGAATTGCTGAACAGGTTATTGTGTACTTCGATATCCTGAACGCAATTTGCAAGTTGCGCGGATTCCCTTCCGGTATTCTCAATTACATTATTGTAGATCCTGACATGTCTGAATTCCATTCCCGGGGATTTGGTTTCTCCGATATAAAGACCCTCCGCAACATCATGGATGTAATTGTTGTGAATCAGCAAATTATTGAACTGAGGATAGGGTACCGGCGGATTTCCTCCAAAATCCTTCTTCGCATAGATACCGAAGAAGGAAGTTCTGCCTCCCTGAATCTCAACAAACTCAACCTCGCAGTCGGTGCTGTATTCAGAAAATGACAGTCCGCATTCGAGGCCCTGAAGCTTAAATCCAAAGTGAATCTTTTTATCTCCTGTTCCCGTAACTTTTATAAACTGGCAATTTTCGAAGGCCAGCGCTCCCCAGGCGGTGGTTGCTATGCCTACCTGTCCGCCGCTATTGATCACGACAATCGGTTTCTCTTTTGATCCCTGCAGATATTTGAACTTAAGGGTCTGAATTCTTCCGGCAAGAACCTTCAGAGTGTCACCAGGTGCCGGCGGAACGGCCATTGAACGGCAATCCATATAGGTAAAGGAAGGTTGAATAATAATTGCCTTTTGCGCAATCGAAGAACCACTAACCGAAAGGAAAAGCATGCCGGTAGCCAAAAAAAATCTGGAAAAATTTCTCATAAAATAGCTAAGGTATTAATAACCAAATAATTTAATTATTTGATTTGATGCTTTTGGTTGGGGTTCGCTGCAAAGGTGCATTATTTTTCTGTATAATACTGTTCTGCCGGGATGATCATCCATCAGCACATAATGTGTATTTTTGAGTATGATACAACCTGATAATCGAAGTCACCGTACAATTCTGAGGGAACTCGCCCGAAAGGCAATGACTGGCCATGGATTGCTTCCGGATTTTTCACCCGAAGCGGAGGCGGAACTGGAAGGATTGCATGCCGAATCCACCATTAAAGGATTAGTCCGTGATCAGCGGCAAATGCTCTGGTGTTCGATAGACAATCGTGAATCCCGCGATCTGGATCAGCTCACTGTGGCAGAATCACTTCCCGGGGGTGCATCAAGATTGCTTGTGGCTATTGCTGACGTTGATTCCTGGGTTCGTAAAGGATCTGCCATCGATGATCATGCAAAGCAGAATACCACATCAGTTTATACCACAGCAGAAGTCTTTCCTATGCTTCCCGAGAAACTTTCCACCGATATTACTTCTTTGAATTATCACGTTGAGAGGCTGGCACTGGTTGTTGATATGAATATCTCACCAGATGGGGAATTGATGAAGTCGGATGTTTACAGGGCCCTTGTCCGCAGCCGTGCAAAGCTGGATTATGCATCCGTTGGTGCCTGGATCGAGGGAGATGAGCCTGTGCCCCCGGAAATTGAGCGGGTGCCTGGTTTAGCCGATAATATCAAGCTTCAGGACACTATAGCTATACTGATGAAAAAGTTCCGGCACGAAAAAGGTGCGCTTGACTTTGAATCCAGAGAGTCCACGCCGGTTTTCGAGGGAGATATGATCAGGGAACTCAGGGAGATTCAAAGAACCCGTGCCCGTGATATTATTGAGGAATTCATGATCAGCTCCAATGAAGCCACTGCCGGATATCTGGCCGAAAAGCGTTTTCCGACATTCAGAAGGATCGTCAGGAATCCCAGAAGGTGGACCCGGATATGTGAGATTGCTTCCGAAAATGGCACAGCCCTTCCCGGTGAACCTGATTCCAAATCTTTGCAGGAGTTCATGGCAGCGGCCAAGAAGAACGATCCTGAGAATTTCCCCGATTTGTCTTTAAGTATAATAAAACTCCTGGGGCCGGGCGAATATTCGATAGGTTTTCCGGGAGAGACATCCGAAGGGCATTTCGGGTTGGCTGTCAGAAATTATTCGCATTCAACAGCACCAAATCGCCGTTATCCCGATCTGATCACACATCGCCTGCTGAAGAGTGCGATCGCCGGTAAAGAGGTGCCCTATACGCATTCAGAGCTTGATGAGCTGGCTTTGCACTGTACTCAAAAGGAAGATGATGCAAAAAAGGTGGAACGTCAGGTTTCGAAGTCAGCAGCTGCACTTGTTCTTGAACACCATATCGGAGAGGAATATGATGCAATTGTCACCGGTGCCGCTGAAAAAGGCACTTGGGTGAGGATTCAGCATCCGCATATCGAAGGAAGAATTATTCATGGCGCCGGTGGACTTGATGTCGGGCTTAAAATCAGGGTTCAGCTGGTTGCGACAGACATTGAGAATGGCTATATCGATTTTAAGACAGTTGGAAGTTAGAGATTCGATGGCCAGTTTTGAATTTTGGTGCGCCAATGTCAAATTAGCCTCGGCAGAGTTGTCATCCCCGCGCAGGCGCAGCCGGAAGCGGGGATCCCGTCCCTTACCACGACTTTATGCAGGTGATAATACGTTTAGTCCGTTAGCTCTTTCTTAAGCACTAAATCAGCTTTAGCCTTGTTTTCTGCTCCGCCGAGCTCATGGTCAATCATGATCGTCTGAATAAAGTCCCTGGCTTTTTGAATGGAATGTGAACGCACCCGGTGCAGATGACCATGAACGGGATCAGTGTTCAGAAATGAGGGGCCGCTGAATTTTCTGGTCAGAAAGGGAAAGCAAATGCCCAGACCTTTGGAGTAAGCTTCAAGCCTTGTGCGACCTCCGAGGCCATTGGAGTTGTCGCCTTCGTCCTGCAATTCATTCAGCAAAATCTTATCAATAACCCCTCGCTGCTGATAGTGCTTAAGTTTTCGGTAAAGGCCTGATTGTTCTGAAACCATGCTCGCTCCGAGCGCCAGGTTGAATGGCCGGATTAAACTCTTTTCTGCAAGTTCCCGCTCCGCAAGATAGCACGCAGCCTGTGCAGCAACAACACTGCCGAAGCTCGAAGAGACGAGTGTCAGCTTTGATTCGTCAATATGCGGGCAAGAAAGGATCTGGTTAACGGAACGGGCAATGATCTGGTTCTGAAGAGGTGCCTTCAGTGGCTCCTGTGCTCGATTCAGTGCCCAGACAACATTCATTACCGGCATTTGGTGATAAATACCTTCAATGATGCTGAATCTATCGCCTAAAACTTCTGATAAGTATTGAATGAAATTTGCAGTGAAGGCATTGCGCTGCTCCTCCTTGAAATCGCCGCCGGCAAAAAAGAAAATTCGATGGTCCATATTCATTTGCGGCCAAGAAGCCTTAGGTAAAAGGATATTCTGGTGAGTTTTTTCCTCTCTTCAAGATCATCAATCATCCTGATCAGTGATTGCTGAAGGTCGGGATTTGCGGAAACCTTATTCATTACCCAGTTAAACAGCTTCGGATAGTTGATCAGTTTCTGTATCCAGGTAGAATTTCTCAGCTCTTTCCATAGCTTTTTATAAACGAACCTGTCGTATTGCTTATTAAATGAGGCATCAAAACGACCTGCCTTCATTGCTTTTCCGATATGCTCCGCGGCGGCAAAACCTGACCACATGGCATTCCCGACCCCTTCACCAGTGAATGGATCGATCAGTGATGCGGCATCACCGGTAAGTAAGAGCCGGTAGCCTGAGAGCGGAATTTTTTTTGAGCCGAGGGGAAGATTCCACGCCGAAATGCCGGAAATGGGCCTTGCATTTTTAAACCTTTCCGCCAGATGCGGATTCTGAACCAGGGCCTTTTCCATCACCTGCTTCAGTGAAAGTTTGCGCTTCTTTAATATATCAGTCCTGATACCAGCGCCCACGTTGGCAGTACCATCCGTTTGCGGGAAAACCCAGAGATAACCCGGTAAAAATTCATCCAGAAAATAAAAATCAACAAA
>CAILAQ010000880.1 GCA_903832165.1 uncultured Bacteroidota bacterium
CCCCGCGCAGGCGCAGCCGGAAGCGGGGACCCCGTCCCTTACAACGGCATTCATCAGCAGAACGTTCGCCCTTCGTACCCAGCCCTTTTCTGTCATCCCCGCGCAGGCGCAGCCGGAAGCGGGGACCCCGTCGCATACCACGACACCATGCATTAGCTACTGCCGACTGAGTACTGCCGACTGAAGACTGAGTACTGCCGACTTCCCTAAAACGTCCGAAACCCAATAATCTCCCTAACATCCTTCAGCGTGGCCGCAGCGCTGATCCTCGCTTTTTCGGCACCCATATTCACCACTTTTGCCAGGTAGGCATCGTCGGACTGTATTTCGAGAATTCGCTCGCGGATCGGTTCGGTCAGCTTGGTAATGTCTGCAGACAGCTGCTTTTTCAGGTCGCCGTAACGGATGGCGCATTTTGCATATTGCTCACGGAAAAAGACAACGGTTTCCGGTTCGCTGGCCACCTCCATCAGCTGGAAAAGGTTTTCAATGGCCTCCGGTGGTGTCTGGTTCATCTCGGTCGGACCGGCATCGGTCACCGCTCCCATCACTTTTTTATGAATGGTTTTTGGATCATCTGCCAGGTTGATCGCATTTCCTTCTGATTTTCCCATTTTGCCTGATCCGTCCAATCCCGGGATCTTAATCAGGTTTTTGCTGAAGCTGAATCCTTCCGGCTCGGGAAAATAATCCGTTTCATAAATGGTGTTAAAACGCCGGGCAAAACGCCGGGCCATTTCTATATTCTGTTCCTGATCTTTACCCACCGGAACCTTATTGGCCTTGTGTATAATGATATCGGTGGTCATGAGAACCGGATAAGTCAGCAAGCCGGCATTCACATTGTCGGGCTGCTTTCTCACTTTTTCCTTAAAAGAGGTGGTCCGCTCCAACTCACCGATGTAAGAATTCATATTCATCAGCAGGTATAGCTCAGCAATCTCTTTTATATCACTCTGGATATACAAAGTGGCAATTTCAGGATCAATTCCGCAGGCCAGATATTCAGATAAAACGGTCTTCACATTCCCGTGCAGGTCCCCCGGGTGCGGATGGGTGGTAAGCGAATGCCAGTCGGCAACAAAAAAATAGCAGTTATATTCATGCTGCATTCTGATAAAATTCTGAATTGCCCCATAATAGTTGCCCAGATGGAGGTTTCCGGTTGGCCGGATTCCGCTTAATACCGTTTCTTTCATGCTGATTCTGTTCTAAATAAACGGTCGCAAAGATAGAAATTCCTCCTTTAGTGTGGTTTGATTACCTTTGTTATCGATTTAACCAGCGAGGAGGACAATGAGATGGAAACAACAAGACAATTAAAAATAGCCCGGCTGATTCAAAAAGAACTGGCCGAATTCTTTCGTGGGAACGACCATTTGGCCGTTCATGGTACCATGATTTCTGTTACCCAGGTGCGCATCAGCCCCGACCTGAGTCAGGCTCGTTCCTATATCAGTGTATTTCCTTCATCAAAGGCTGAAGAAGTGGTAAAACTACTTGAGGATCAAAGCAAAATGATTCGATATGAGTTGGGTAAAAAGATCGGGAAACAGGTTCGTCACATTCCCGAATTGCGTTTTTACGTTGATGATTCCATGGATTATGTTGATCGGATCAGTGAATTATTGAAGTAATGAACCTGCCTTTTTTTATTGCTTTCAGATATCTCAAGGCTCGCCGCTCAAGGAACATTATTAACTGGATTTCCAGAATTTCCATTGCCGGGATTACCCTCGGCACCATGGCGCTCATCATTGTTTTGTCGGTATTTAATGGTCTGGATCACCTGATCAGATCGCTTTTCGACTCATTCGACCCCGATATTAAGATTACTGCCATCCAGGGAAAAACTTTCGAGGCCGATTCCATTTTGCTTGGCCATTTGAAAGGCATCCCCGGTGTGGCTGATTATTGCCAGGTTGTGGAGGAGAATGCCCTTCTGAAATACCGCGACCGGCAGGCGATAGCTACCATAAAGGGAGTGGGACCCGAATTCACCCGGATTTCAGGCCTGGATTCCATGCTTGTCGATGGCGAAATTCTTTTTGATGATGAGGATAAGCCCCTGAGTGTTATAGGCCGGGAGCTCGGAGACGAATTGGGCGTCGGGCTTAATTTCATCAATCCCATACATGTTTATGCTCCAAAACGATCAGGCAAAATTCTGCTCAATCCTATATCGTCCATTAATCATAATTATATTTTCCCATCCGGGATATTCGCCGTTCAGCAGGATTATGATTCAAAATATCTTATAGTACCCCTCACTTTTGCGCGCGACTTTTTCGACTATTCATCTTCGGAAGTCAGCGCATTGGAAATTAAAGTCACCGATTCCCGACTGACCCCGGAGGTCATAAAAGAACTTTCAACCCTTTTTGGCAAGGATTTTAAGATTGCCGACCGGCTGGGCCAGCATCAGGGCTTTTATCGCGTTATGGCTTCAGAAAAATGGGCCATCATCTTAATATTAAGCTTTATACTGATGGTCGCATCGTTTAATACCATCTCCTCGCTTACCCTGCTCATGTTGGAGAAAAAAATTGATATGCAGACGTTGCTCAGCTTGGGTGCCAGCCAGGCAAAGATCAAGCAGGTTTTCCTTTGGGAAGGTTTGCTGGTCACTGGTATCGGCATGGTGATCGGACTCATTCTGGGTGCCGTCATCGTCGTTCTTCAGCAGCAATTCGGTCTCGTCAGGTTTCCTGATAGTGGCTCGTTTGTGGTGAACATCTATCCCGTGCGAATGCTGGTATCGGACTTTCTGCTGGTGATAGCACTTATCAGTGTTATTGGATATTTTGCTGCCTGGATTCCGCTCCGCGTAATGAAACGTCGTTATTTTGCCTCGGATTCGGTGGATGAATAGGCAGGCAGATGACCCCATTTTTGCACGATATGATCAAGCAGCCGGTCAACCTCTTCAAAAGATTCCGCCTGAAGCAACTTCACCCGGGTATCTCGAAAATCTGGCAATCCTTTAAAATAAACGGAGAAGAAACGGCGCATGCTTCTTACTGCCCGAACCTCTGTTCTGCCGGCTGTTGCCATCTCTAAATGTTCCTTGACCAATTCAACCTGGTCCTTTACTAAAACTGGTGGTAAAAGCTCACCCGTATCGAGATAATGCCTGATCTCCTTGAACAGCCAGGGCCGGCCAATGGCTGCCCTGCCAATCATAACGGCATCGACACCATATTTATCAAAAGCTTGTTTTGCCTTTTGCGGTGAATCAATATCCCCGTTACCGATAATCGGGATATGCATCCTGGGATTATTCTTCACCTCGCCAATCAGGGTCCAGTCGGCATGCCCCAGATACATCTGTGCACGGGTACGGCCATGAATCGTTAATGCAGCTATTCCGCAATCCTGCAACTGCTCAGCCAGCTCCACAATGATCTTGCTGTCTTCATCCCAACCCAGACGGGTTTTTACAGTCACCGGCAAATTAGTCGCCTTCACCACGGCGGCAGTCATCTTCAGCAGATTCGGAACATCACGAAGCATACCGGCACCGGCTCCCTTCATTGCAATTTTTTTTACCGGGCAACCGAAATTTATGTCGATCAGATCGGGCTCATACTGTTCCGCCACTTTGGCCGACTCCACCATCGAGGAAATCTCCTTGCCATACAACTGGATTCCATAGGGATGTTCCAGCGGATGGATCTCCATCTTTTGGAGCGTTTTATCGATTTTACGGATCACCGCCTCCGAAGCCACAAACTCCGAAAACATCAGATCGACCCCAAATCGCTTGCAAAGCATACGATAAGGTGCATCAGTCACATCCTCCATCGGTGCTAGTATCAATGGCCTCTCAGGTAATATTATCGGACCTATGTTCATTTTGCAAAAGTAGAGATTAAAGAATCCCTTTTGAATTTTTAATTATCATTGAGGAACAGAATTCCAAGATGAAGCGATCCGTAACAGTAACCTCACTCCTGATATTTTTCCTGATCCTATCAACGGCGGTTTTCGCACAGGATAAGCAGAGCCAGCTTCCGCTGATTATGCAAAAGTCTTATTTTGAGGTTAATATAGGTAGTATAAACTACCCGTTCTCTGCAAAGGAAATGGAGCCGGGATTTGATTTTGAATCTGTTTCCATTCCGCATGTAGCTCCCCGTCTGGTTCTGTTTGGTTATGAATTCAATAAATATTTAGCTGCACAAATCACTTACATGCGACCGGTGCTCTGGGTAAAATACAACTACAAATACGACAACGTCAGCAGTACGCGGACGGTATGGATGAATGTTGCAGGATTGACCATTAAGCCGCAAATCCCTATCGGACAACATTTTTCGATTTACGGCGAAGGTGGTTTGGGTATTATCACCCGCCATGGATTTAACCATGCTGAGAATATGCCGGTGGTTAAAAATGCCAACTATGCCACTTTTCTTTTCGGGGCAGGCATGAAATATCACATCAATGACCGGTGGGCTTTACAGGTTATGACCGCCTGGTCGCCGGCAAACAAAAAGGCCAATCAGCCTTACACAACATTCATTGCTCCTGGATTTTCCTATAAGCTGCATCCAATCTCAGAGAGCCGCCGGAAAATGGTTGCCGAATCTGGTCGCACCTATCCAAAGCAAATGGTCAAGCTGGGGTTTTCAAGCAATATCCTGGGCTACGGGGTGAACAACTTTTTATCGGAAGGAAAAATTCCTGTATTCTGGGGCGGTGAGGCAGAAGTCAAGTTCGGCTCTTCGCTGATTTATCAGAGAAATGTATATCACGGATTGCGAATCTTTTCACTGGACTGGGGCTTCAACATGTCGGTGTGGCAAACAAATGTTAAAAAAGACAGGTTCTTCACGCTCGCCTTGTTTCCGGTTTTCCGGTTCAACTACCTTCATCTTAAAAAGGCAGATTTTTATTTCTACTATTCAGTGGCCGGACCTTGTTACATTTCGAAAACCACGCTTGATGGCTACCTGATGGGCGGGCACTTTACTTTTCAGGATACCATGGGAACCGGAGTTTTTCTGGGCCCGAAAAGGAATTTTATCGCCGAAATAAAAATAGCTCACTATTCAAATGGGAATCTTTTCACAAGAAATGATGCCGTAAAAATTCCGTTATCAATCGATTTTGGATATGCCTTTTAGCATCTGAATCTCCAGGGCATGCTTATCCAGGGTTCACCGGCATAATTGATCCCAACCCGCGGTCCGGTAATGAAATCCACAATAGCCGGCCGGTCTTCAAGCCATATACGGCTGGAATTTCCAAGATCCTCCCCGTAAAAATCCCGGCCGATGGATAAATGCTTTGTTACCCGTCCGGGACCCTCAATTTCTCCAATACCACGGATCAGCAAGGCTTCAGGGTTACCCTCCTCACCGGTAACTATATTCAGCATCCAGTGCATGCCATAAATGAGGTACATATATTACGCCACCTTGCCCGAACATCACCCGGTTTCTTTCTGTCAATCCCTTACTGGCGTGATTGGCACGATCTTCCATACCACGATAAATCTCAACTTCGGTCACAGGCAGAATCAGGCGGGTACCATCCGGCATAACCCTGACGAGGGCTTTGCCCAGAATTTCAGGTGCGATCATCAATGAATCACGGCTGAAAAAGGCGCGATCAAGGCGGGAGTTCAATAGTCAATTTTAATGTGGGAGTTTTTCCAGTCGGTAAACTCCATGCCCTTTTCGGGCACGTCCAATTGTTCAAATGGGGTGTGTCGTTTTTCCGGCACCTGGGAAATCTCTTCATAGAGTTCGGCATCCCGAAACCCGGCCAGATCGGCATCATGACGATCGGAAGCAAATACTATCCGGCTGATGCGCGACCAGTAAACGGCTCCGAGGCACATCGGACAAGGTTCACAGGAAGTATATAAAGTAGTTCCGGTAAGATTAAAGGTGTTCAGGTTTTTTGCCGCCAGGCGTATTGTCTGGATTTCAGCATGAGCAGTCGGGTCGGGAATGGAGATCACCTGATTAGCTGATTCGGCCACCACTTCACCATCTTTAACAATCACGGCACCAAAAGGTCCGCCGCCGATGGCAACATTTTCCCTGGCAAGCTGTACCGCCCGGGTCAGGAATTTTATATCGGGTTGATCTTGTGATTTCATCATTCAAAATTCAAACAAAGATAATGCTTTAAACACCTATTTTTGAGGATATGATTAAGGAGAAAGAACTGAAGGGTTGTATGTATGTTTCCTACCACCAGCCCTTCTATATTGTAAAAGATCCTCAATTTTTCCCTGTCCAGGCAGGAAAGGCGGCAGGATTGTACGATCTGGACTGCAGCGGGGATAATTCCGGTATAAACATTTCCAGTCAGAACTTCCTCTATTCAGAGCTCACGGTGCTTTACTGGGTATGGAAAAACAGACCTAAAACAGACTTTGTCGGATTTTGCCATTACCGCAGATTCTTTGATTTTGCTTTCAGGGAGAAATATCCGGTTGCATACCAGCAATACTCTCCAAACGAATCCTCGCTTGTGGAGAAACTCCCCCGGATTGACTACGAGATAATTCTGTCCGACTGTGATCTTATTATTCCGATAAATGTGGTGATGCCCCATTCGTTGCGCAGAAACTATGAAAAGAATCACTATCCCGAACACTACAGCGACATGAGGCAGGCGGTTATCGCTTTGTTTCCGGATTACCTGCCAAGTTTTGATTCAGTACTTGAGTGTACAAATAAATTGCCGCCCTATAATATGCTAATGGCACGTTGGGAACTGTTCGACAGGTACTGTGAGTTCCTTTTTGCAATATTATTTAGGCTGCACAGTGAAATAAAAATGCCGGAGGATAGCGAGCAGCGAAGGAAATTCGGGAATATGAGTGAAAGGCTTCTGGCAGTTTTTATCCATCACAACCACCTGAAGGCCAAAGAATTGCCATTGCTGGTATTTAGCGAAACTGCCCGCAAAAAGGGCAGGATAGTTTTTCACACAGGGAATTGGATAAAGACTGCAAATTTCAGGTTAACGTACCTGGTGAGTCACCTGGTACCGTCGGCAAAAACAAAAAGGCAATAGAAGGTGGCAAAGAACGCCACGCCGGCCTGAGTTTCCAGGGTGTCCTCGTTCAGCATCGAAAGCAGGGTTATTAAAAGGAATATGACAATGAAGTACCTGCTTTTCCTTTTTTCGATAAACATCGGCAGAACAATTGCCGTGATTATGAGGATAAATCCCACCAATCCGAACGAAATCAGGAAAGTAAGAAGCTGGTTATGCGCCCTGAGCCTCCACAACGGATTCAACGGTGAACTCAACTGGTCATATTTCTCCTCAAAAGACCTTGGAGTATCCCCGGTGCCGACACCTAAAAGGGGGTGATCGCGGAAGATCGCCCAGCCGGTTTTCAGGTACTCAATCCGTTGAATTACAGAATGTCCGCTGGGGTTAGCGCCCTTTTTGTATTGATCAATTTCCCAGATGGTTTCATAAATGCGCACGCTGAATCTCTTTGGATTTTTATAGATACAATTGGCAAAACCGTTCTCAATCAGACGGATATCATCTGGTTGAAGCTGCGAAACACCGTAGGCATCCTTTCTAAGGCCCATGGAAGTGAGATAGCGCACGAGAGTATATTTCAATTCCTGGCCTTTCCTGTCGCGCCCTCCATAGTCCAACAGGCTCAACTGATTCCAACCATCGCGCAGTTCATCCTCACAGATGTACCTGCCGACATGGTAGCCGTTCTCGATCATAGGATTTACCGTATCGTTCACGTAATAATTCCCTTTTACGGTTTTTGCATCGAGCTGGCCCGCCTCTTCGCGGATGGTATAAAACTGAGCCATGCGACCGCTCAGGTAGAAGGCCACCAGCACCGGGAGGGTAGCCAGGGCCACAATAATAAACCATCGGATCATCATGTCGGCTTTTTTCAATCCCCATCTTAATGCTATAATCCAGCCGACTATCAATAATATCACAACCCCGTTAAGGGATTTCAGCAGGAACAGGAATAAAATAAGGCTCAAGGCGCAGGGCACAAGGCACAAGTTAAGGCGGAAGGAGGTGGAAGGATCAAAGATGTAGTAGAAGAGGATGAAGACTGCGAGAACCACCATCAGTGCAAAACGGATATGGGAAATAAAGAGGATCGACTGCCGGTCGCTGGTATATTC
>CAILAQ010000881.1 GCA_903832165.1 uncultured Bacteroidota bacterium
ACATTCATAACAAATGACTCGCCGATTAAGGCTATTAAAGCAATGATTAGAAAGTAATACCATGCTTTTTTTGATGCGATTTCACTGGCAATATTTTTTGAATCTTCAAAGGAGGATGAATAATTATTCATAAAAATATTCCATCCGGCACTCTTTAACCTTTTACATACAACGGAATCAGAAAGAAAATTAAGACTGGATTCATCTCGTAAGGTGTTAAAGGCAATTCGTGAAAGTGTGTCGGTTCCGGCGATAGAACTGTAAAAGCCTGAAGAGGGCAAATTCCCTGGAAATAGAATGGTTTCAGATGCTGTACCAGCGTGTTGAACAGGTGTGGTTTCAAAATTCGTTCTACTGTTTTTCAGGCGAAGAAGGCTTCCGATGTTCTTTCCAACATTGACTGAAACAGCCTGGTTTTTGCCGTTCAACTGGTAAAGTGCAAAATTGTGCTTGCTCATGGTTGCAATTCTGTAGCATAAAGGTATGAAAAGGGGATGAAACATAATATCCGTAACCTTTTCATCTAACGGGAATCCTGACAAAACCAATGATCCGTTACCAACCTTGAACTTGCCCAGCAGAATGTCTCCGGATACCGAATTTAACAGGTCAGTCCGGTCAGGAGATAATGGAGTTATCCTGAACGATTGATTAAAATAGGGCAGCCTCAGGCGTTTGTCGATATTAACAACCACGCCTTGCAACCATTGACTTTGCCCCTGTGGAACCTTTGAGTCTGTCCGGTAGCTCAGGATGTTCTGCAGTGGAGGTGCACCTGTTGATTTTAAAAAGTCATTATAACTGGTTACCTGTCCTGATAATTCGGGAAGAAACCACAGCGTTCCACCACTGGTCATAAAATCGCGGGATTTTGAATCTATCCGGGAATCTATGTTTTTAAGTCCCGACAAAATAACCAGATTGTAGTCGTTAAAATCGGATCGCGGAAATGTATTTTCGCTGAAAGTATCGAACCTGAAATACGGATCATTGCCGAAAGCGTTCTTAATGTAAGTATTCTCGATGCCGTCATGAAGAAGTAAAACCCGGATATCCGATTCAATCTTGAAACTGAATAATAATTCATTATCGAATACCAGTGGAAAATCCGAAATCTGTACCGACCCTGACTGCCATCCTCTCGAATTTGGATGAAAACTGAGGCTTACCTCCACGATGCTTCTTGCAGGTAGTTTAACGGTAGTTTCATTTCTCAGGGTATCATTTATTGCCAGCCTTACCGGAAAGGCTTCATATTCCTGGTCAGACCGGTTATTGATCCTTGCAATTAATATATTATTCTCGCCAAGCAATGTTAAGGGGTTATCCAGCCAGCAGGTGTCGATGCTGATATTTGATGCAGATGCCGGGACTAAACTGACCGGGAAAATATTCACACCGTTGCCGGCTGAATTCAGGGGTTTTGTGAAAATTGACTCCTGAAAATCCGAGATTAAGATTATAGATGAGATTTTTGTTTCACTATTCTGACCGGCCTGATTGAAGAATAGGAGAATATCATCCATTTGTAGCTGATTTTCAGAAAGTTGGATCCCATCTATCAGGGAAAGAGTCATTTCTTTATCTGTCAATCCAGGCAAATCACGGTTGGTTCCGTTATAAAGGAGCTGGAACCTGCTGTCGGGCGGAAATTCTTTAACAATCTTTTTGGCGCGCACCTTTGCCTGGGCCAGCAGTTGCCCCTCCTTGCCGGATAATTCCATGCTTAGAGAATTATCTATGAATAATCCGGTAATTGAAGACTGAGGGCTTTTCAGATCTTTTTTCGATTGAATAACAGGCTGGGCGAAGGCAATAATAAGGCTTGCCATCGCGATCAGGCGTAATAGCAGCAGTAGCAAGTCCGTTAAATTATTTCTCTTGCGATAAGTGCTCTTTACTTCCTCAAGAAATCGTAAGGAGCTGAAATATTGTGTTTTTGATTTACGGAAATTCAGAAAATGGATAAGTATCGGGATAGCCAGGAGAAATAGCCCATACAGGAATAATGGTTGCTGGAAAACCATAGCTTAAAAATTTGCCTGAAGTTTGACGTTAAACCTTCTGCCAGTCAGATAGTTTGGCACCGGATAAAGGCGGTTGGAGATATCCATTATCCAGATATGTGAGATGGTATTGTTGATATCCAGGAGATTGAAGATCTCCAGACTTAACCAAAGCGATTTGAAATTTTTAAGATACTTGTTTGAGGATCTGTTATTTCCATCAATCATAATCTTGGAGAATCCGATGTCGACCCTGCGGTAGGGAGGTATTCTAAAGGCGGATTTAAGGCTCTGGTTACCGGGAAAGCCAAAGGGCAATCCGGTTCCGAAAAACAGGTTGAGATGTGCCTTGTAGGAGGTGCTTTTGGGAAGGTAGTCCTGGAAGAAAATGCTGACATTGACACGCTGATCAGTCGGACGCGGTATATAGCCCAGGGTATCACCGATTATGTCTTCCTGTGTTTCCATTACCGAGATATTTGCCCACGAGTCTATGCCGGGAACGAACTCCCCGTTGACTTTCATATCCAATCCTGCTGCATAACCCCTGGCAGAGTTAGCCCCGTAATAGCGAATTCTGACATTATCGACTTCATACGGTACCAGATCCCATAAGTATTTGTAATAAATCTCATTCGTAAACTTGAACATCCTTCCCCAGGCAAGGAAATAATAGTCGGTTCCACCAACAAAATGCAAGGATTTTTGTGCTTTGATATCCGTATGAATCTGGCCGTCAAGGTCCTGAAATTCTTTAAAAAAGGCAGGCTGATGGTAAGTGCCTGCAGAAAATCTGAGCTGTAAATCCTTAATGCTCGATGGCAGATAGGCAATGCTGACTCTTGGGCTGATCAATAATTCCTGGTTAACACCGGTATAAATTGTTCGCACACCTCCGTTCAGAACCAGCTTGCCTTTATTAAGCATTTTTTCATATGAGTCTCGTAAATATCCGTTAACCTGGTCTGTCCTGAGGTTCGTATTTGAAAAATGAGTGGAGTGAAGGTTAACTATTGAATCGGAGTAGGGTAAAGAGTATCCGGCGGAATCCAGCATGGTCCATTCCTGTATATCATCGGAGAATCCGCTGTGCTGGTATCTTGCACCCCATTGCAACCAATGAGCATCAGTCTTGAAACTGCCTTTATAATCAAGGCTGAATACATTGGCATTTAATATGTTCCGGGCATGATCCAGATAAGTGCCTACTCCCAGATTTAAAATACTATCAGCATAGGTTTCTGAGTTCAGGCGTTTATCCAGTTCGTTAAGCGCATATTGTCCCTGGATGTCGAATGATTCCGCTTCCTGAGTGCGGAATCCTGAAGCTATCCATTTCATTTCCAGTTTATCCGTTGGCTTAAAAGTAGCAGTGGCTGCTCCCATATAGGTAGTAAATGCATCCCTTTCCTTTCCGTCGAAATATATTTTAAGCTGCAGAGCCTCGTGAACAGTTCCGAAAGAGGTTAATCGGTCAACAGGTTCAAAATCATATTGATTATTGGCTATATTTCCAAGAAAGCTGATTTCCCATTTAGGAGAAAGATCATAGGCCACATAAGTTTGAATATCGGCAAATTTTGGACTGTAATCTCCCTTTGTCTCCAGCGTGTTAAGGAGGTACTTGTTGGATTTATATCGGATTCCGGTAATATACGTGAGCCGCTTCTTTGCTGAGGCTCCTTCAAAATGCAAGGTGCCACCCAAGAGGCTCATAGATGCCGAAGCAGCAAAATCTGCTGGCTTGCGATACCTGATATCGAGGACCGACGACAATTTATCGCCATATCTGGCATCAAACCCCCCGGCTGAGAACAATACTGACCCTACCATATCCGGATTGATAAAACTCAAACCCTCCTGTTGCCCTGACCGTATCAGAAACGGTCTGTAAATTTCTATGTCATTTACATATACTAAATTTTCATCGAAATTTCCACCACGCACAGAATATTGGGACGATAGTTCATTAGAGGAGGATACGCCGGACATCTTTTTAATCAGTCCCTCAAAATTACCCGAAGGATCCGGCAGGCTGAAGATCAGTTTGGGGTCAATCCTTACCAGGTTGGCACCTGGGTCACGATCCGGCCTGATGATCGCCTCGTTAAGCACCTTGGTTGATTTTACAAGGACAATATCTAACAATATGTTCTCGGTATTTTTATAGTCAGAGGCATTAATAATCAGTTCTTTACTCTCATAGCCAATTTTTGTCACCACCAGGGTGTATTCAGATCGCTTATTGATTCTAAGCTGATAATAGCCGGAAGGCGATGAAACAGTTTTCGCTGAGGCCGATTTTATGGAAATATTAACCTCATCAACAGGAGATTTACTTTCATCGCGAATGTATCCTGAAATGCCGGTCAGGTTTTGGCCCGGTAAAGCCATGCCCGATAGCAGAGTTAACACCCAAAGCAACAGAAATCGATATCGGAATTTGTTATTATTCAAAAAGTTACTTCTTTTTAAAATCACCGTTTTTTAAGGCTTTAAAGAACTGGGCCCATGCCAGAGGGTTAGTAATATTGACAGGAGGTAATTGTCCCGCCCAGTATAAACGGTCATTATATACTTTCATTGTATTCCGGAAAGCCATGGTAGGAGAGGGAGGGGCATTGATCAGAAGAGCCTTGAGGTCCATCATCGCCAGGTTCTTTTGGGCACGGTCTAATTCAGTAACCGGTAATTTGTAAGTCAGAACGGCTTGTTTAAATCGTTCATAACTTCCTTGCCATGACCTGATTACTGACTCCCGCAACTGAATGGTATCTTGTTCCATGATAATTGGAATGTACGGATACCTGATCGGGAAAGTATCTCTCACGATAAATTTGTAATACTTGAAGCCAACTGCTCTGAAGAGGATGGTATCATTTACCTCTGCAGGAAAGGTGTAATTTCCTTTGAGATCACTGGCAGTGACTAACTTTTTGTTAACCATTATTATATGAACATAGGGAACGGGCTGTAGACTATCAGTCAGGGTTCGACCGGTCAGGTGGATGATATTTGTCTTTTCTTCCGTTTGGGTGTGAACTTGTTGTCCTGATCCGAAGATGAGGGCGGCAACGCAAATTACGACCGATTTGATTATGTTCTTCACTTGGCAAATATACCTTAAAACGAGTGCCGTCAAACAATATTTTGGTACTTTTGCAAGGGGCAGCACATGATTAGCTGCCTTTTCAGTTTAAAACAAGAATAATGCAACAACTCGTTTTATTAGGTGCGGAAGCGATTGCTCAGGGCGCCCTGGATGCGGGGATTTCAGGTGTTTATGCTTATCCCGGAACTCCATCAACAGAAATAACTGAATTCATTCAAAGAAGCCGAATTTCCACAGAGAGAGGAATTCATAGCCAATGGTCGTCAAATGAAAAAACGGCGATGGAATCTGCACTCGGGATGTCCTATGCGGGAAAGCGGGCCTTGGTTTGTATGAAGCATGTCGGTTTAAATGTTGCGGCTGACGGGTTCATGAACTCCTCCATAACAGGCACCGGTGGAGGATTAATTGTCGCAGTAGCAGACGATCCTTCGATGCATTCCTCACAAAATGAGCAGGATTCGAGGTACTACGCAGATTTTGCCCTATTGCCGGTTTTCGAACCTTCAAATCAGCAGGAGGCGTACGATATGGCATTTGCCGCTTTTGAAATGTCTGAGAAATTTCATTTGCCGGTAATGATCCGTATCACAACCAGACTAGCGCATTCCAGGGCATCTGTCGTAACCAGGAAAAGTGTTGATCAGAATAGCCTTAAACTGCCTGAAGATCCCCGGCAATTTGTTCTGTTGCCGGCGCTCGCAAGAAAACGCTATAAAAGATTGCTCTCACTGCAACCGGAACTCATGCTGGCATCAGAAAATTCCGTATTCAATAATTTAGGTTCTGGAACTGACCATTCTCTTGGAATCATCGCTTGTGGAATAGCCTATAATTATGTGCTTGAGAATTTTCCTGCAGGAATTCCTTTTCCGGTGCTGAAAATCAGTCAGTATCCGGCCCCGGTTGAGAAAGTCCGGGAATTGTCTGAAACATGTAAGAGTATTCTGGTTCTGGAAGAAGGCTATCCGTTAATTGAGAATAGCTTACGTGGTATGCTGAATAATAGTGCAATTCCCGTTCATGGTCGGTTGGATGGAGCAATTCCGCGAGATGGTGAATTATCTCCTGATATAGTCGCCAAGGCCTTGGGGCTGGAAACTAAAACAGGACCGGACGTACCGGCTTTCATTGCCAGCCGTCCCCCCTCGCTTTGCAAAGGCTGCGGCCATATCGATACATATAATGCTCTTATTGAGGCACTAAAGCCAATTGGCGGCGGTAGAACTTTCTCGGATATCGGCTGCTATACCCTTGGGGCCCTTGCCCCCTTTGAGGCAATTAACTCATGCGTCGATATGGGAGCATCAATTACAATGGCCAAAGGGGCGGCGGATGCTGGTCTTATACCTTCAGTAGCTGTGATCGGTGATTCAACTTTCACACATTCAGGTATGACCGGATTGCTTGATGCCGTCAATGAAAACTCTCCTATCACAGTGATTATTTCAGACAATGAAACCACTGGAATGACCGGTGGACAAACTTCCTCTGCTGTCGGTCGTCTCGAAAGTATTTGCCTGGGATTAGGTGTTTCTAACGAACATCTTAGATTGATCACTCCTCTGAAAAAGAATCATGAGGTTAACGTTGCGGTCATTTCCGAAGAACTGAATTATAATGGAATATCCGTGATAATCAGTAGGCGGGAGTGTATACAGACTGCAGTCAAACATAAAAAAGTTTCCAAATCCTGAAATGTTATCAGATGAAGACAGATATTATTCTTGCAGGTGTTGGCGGTCAGGGAATTCTAACCATCGCAGCAGCTATTGGATTTGCCTCACTGCATGAAAACAAATATGTTAAGCAATCAGAGGTTCATGGCATGAGTCAGCGTGGAGGAGAGGTTCAGTCTCATCTCAGGATATCAGATAAACCCATCGCTTCCGATCTGATTCCTCTTGGAAATGCAGATCTGATTCTTTCTGTTGAGCCAATGGAAGCATTGAGATATCTGCCATACTTAACAGAAAACGGTTGGGTGGTGGCCAATTCAGTTCCATTTGAGAATATTCCTGATTATCCTTCGATTGAGAGGATTAAGAAAGAGTTTGATACCCTGACTAATTCGATTTGGATTGATGCAGAAGAGCTGGCCAAAAGTTGCCATTCTCCGAAATCTTCGAATATTGTGATGCTCGGAGCTGCATCTGAATATATCGGTCTTGGCTTCGATTCGTTGAAGGCCGGTATTGAACAGGTATTCAGCAGAAAAGGGAAAAATGTTGTCGATGATAATATCCGGGCTCTGGAAGCGGGTCGGCAATTCAGCTTAAAATTGTAGCCGGATTATTTCCATAAATTCTCAGGATAAACACCGTCCCTGTACATAGCAGAGATTCTCTCCTGAACATTTTGCCTGTCGGCCTGATAAGTAACGCCAAACCAACGGGCATTACTCTCCAGAACTTTTACTTCAATGGTTTTTGACTCGATGAGCAAATTGACAGCATAAGGAATGTAGAATTCCGACTTCAATTCCATACCCTTCTCAATCATGAATTCCTGGAAAAGGTCATTGAAATAGGGTAGTACCGCAGGGGTAAATCCCCAGAAGTTCATGGAAACAATCTCATCTCCCATCAATTCCGTCTCACTGCTATCTTCATTAAGGAAAATGATTTTCCCGTTCTTCCGCTCTATATGCGTTCTTTCAACAACGCTTGTCAGGACCATTCGCTGATCAACTGAGCAAATGCCCCTTGCTACTGCTCCGTTTTCTGATAAAGTATTGGAAATGCTATATCCTACCATTGATTGAGAGCTGACGTTGTTCGGATCAAGATTGCCCAGGAAATCAGCCATTACCCTGAATGCATCTTTCCCGTAATAATCGTCCCCATTAATCACGGCAAAGGGTTCTGTCAGAATATCCGATGCAGCCAAAACAGCATGACCTGTTCCCCAAGGTTTCAAACGATCAGGATTTAAAGAAATCCCTGGAGGTATATCCGTCAGCCGCTGAACAGCATGACCGATCTTTATGAACTTTTTATAACGATTGGCAAATAATTCGTAAAAATCGTCAACTATCTCCTCGCGGAGAATGAAAACAACTTTTCCGAAACCGGCCTGAATAGCATCATACACTGAATAATCAATTATTGATTCTCCTTGAGGTCCAAGAGGATCCATCTGCTTAAGGCCACCATATCTGCTTCCTAATCCAGCTGCAAGTACGAGTAAAGTTGGTTTCATTTGCGTGGTTTATTATAATGCAAAACTAATAATCTGAGCCGAAAGATTATTGTTGCAATGCTCTATTGTGAAAATTTGTATTTTGTATATTTGATCGCTAAAATCAAATTGATATGGAAATGCAGGAAGTAGTATTGAAAGCTATGGAAAATGCCGGAAAAGCATTAAAGCCAGGTGAATTGGTTGATCTGACCGGACTTGCAAGGCCGGAAATTGATAAGGCTTTGAAGCAGCTGAAAAAGAGTGAGCGCATATCCTCGCCAAAAGCCTGTTATTGGGAGCCAAAGAAATGATGAAGAAAATATTAAAGGTTTCAAGGTTGACTTTTGGTATTGGACTGTTTTTTAACCTGGTTTCCTGTTCTCCATCCCATAAAGGTGTTTCCGGAGCAGTATTGTCATTGCCTCCTGAACCAAATCCCAAAGGCTACGTTTGCTATCGTTCAGCTGCTCCGATAGTTGCAGACGGTGTGCTTAATGAATCGGATTGGGCAAAGGTGCCCTGGACCGATTACTTTGTTGATATAGAAGGATCTGTCAGGCCTACCCCTAAATGGAACACTCATGCAAAAATGCTTTGGGATGAAACCAACTTATATATTGCTGCTGAGATTGAAGACCCGCATGTTTGGGCAAGGTTGAAACAAAGAGATACCGTCATCTTTTATGATAATGATTTCGAGGTTTTTATTGACCCGGATGGAGATACTCATGCTTACTACGAGTTGGAAGTTAATGCTATAGGCACGGCATGGGACTTAATGCTGCTTAAACCATATCGCGATGGCGGACCTCCGGTTAATGGATGGAATATTGCCGGTCTGGAGGTTGGAACACATATTAATGGAACACTGAATAATCCTCTTGATATTGACAAAGGATGGTCCGTTGAAATAGTAATACCTCTTTCCGCCCTAAAAGAGTGCGCAAAAGGAGCCAGTCTCCCTGTTGCAGGGGAAGA
>CAILAQ010000882.1 GCA_903832165.1 uncultured Bacteroidota bacterium
GCAATTTTCAAGTTTAATTCCAATCTGATCCTCAATGAAACCGAAAAAGGGTTGCTCAATGAATTTAATACACAAAAAATATTCCCGCAAAACCGTATGGAAATCACCCGGTACTGTCCCGAAGGAGATTTGCCGACCGCCAATACCATTGCACTGGAGATTATCAATAAGAAATATGATATGGTCATTTCAATCAGTACGCCCGGCCTGCAGGTAATGGCGAATGCAAACAAGGCAGGCAAGGTGATTCATGTTTTTTGCGCGGTTACGGATCCTTTCGTTTCGGGTGTGGGGATTACCGGCCCGGGGAAAGATCAGCACCCGGCACACCTCACCGGGATCGGCACCTTCCAGCCGGTTGAAAAGGCATTTCGCATAGCGCGTGAAATGAAGCCCGACTTGAAAAAAGTTGGCGTGGTTTGGTGCACGGGAGAAACCTGCTCTGAAGCTTGCGTAAAAAAAGCGCGCGCCATTTGTGCTGAACTGGGTATTGAGCTTATCGAGAGCGGAATTGAATCCTCATCACAGGTTTATGAAGCGGCTGTTGCGATGACTGCCCGCGGGATTCAGGCACTCTGGATTGGTGGCGACAATGTGCTGGAGACAGGCATGGATATGTATGTAAATGCAGGGATGAAAGCCGGAATACCGGTCTTTAACAACAGCCCTTATTCGACATTGAAAGGCACCATGTTTGGGATTGGTGCCAATTATCAAAGTGTTGGTGCCCTGGCAGGTAAAATGGCCTGCGAAATCCTCAACGGCAAATCGGTCCGAGATTTTGAAACGACCAATGTGGTTCCGGAAAAGATCTTTATCAACGAATCAGTAATAAAGAAAGTAAAAGGAAACTGGGCTCTGCCGGATGACCTTCGTGCCCGGGCGGACACAGTAATTGTGACGGGTGACCGGTGACCGAAGAAGAAGATCGGCAGACGGAAGACGGAAAAGTCTGCAGTTGGCAGTTGGCAGTCAGCAGAAGGCAGCCTCGGAGATTTGTCATCCCCGTGCAGGCGCAGCCGGAAACGGGGACCTCGTTCCTTACCAAGGCATTCATCAGCAGAACGTTCACCCTTACCAGCGAATCTCCGGATACCACTTTGCCCAGATCTCTGCAAATTTACCATTGCTCATAACGGTGGCATAAGCTTGTTCCCACTGCTGAATATATTTGTCTTTTGTGTCAAGCGAGAATGCCAGACTGGTTTCTGTATAGGATAAAACCAACTCATTGCGGACTTCCGCCGGCAGATGCCCCGATTGTTCTGCCAGATAAGGAATGGCTATGTCGTTGAGAACCGCGGCATCAATTGTGTGATCGAGGAGTTTCTGAAAAACGATCAAAGGTGTGCCATAGGTATGAATATTTGTAAATCCCTGATTCTTTAACTCCTGCTCGGATGCCCATCCTTGTGGAACTCCAACCGCCGTGAGCTGTTTCGCATCCGCAATAATATTAATATCGATGGTACTGTTCGAATTCACAAAAAAGCAATAATTCTTTCGGCAAACAGGCCCGATCCAGTGAAACAGACTTTCACGGGCCGGGGTTCTGACTGTGCTGAAAATCATTGAATTCGGGGCAAGTTGTACCTGCTCATAGGCATCAGTCCAGTTTTCGATAGTAATCGATACATTCATCGGGATTTCCTGACTCATCGCATTAACAATTTCAACAGAACTGCCCGTCAGTGTTCCATCGGCCGTCCGGTAATTCTGTGGCGGGTTTTCTTCCGTATAAATGGAGATAATGCCGGGAGCTTTAACCCCGGGCAGGTAGGTATTGTAAACTTCCTGAACAAAACCCGACCCTTTTAGCTCATCAAGTTTCTCTTGCCATGATTCAATAATTTTCGGGGATACACCTTTTGAGAAAGCAATAAACCCCTGCACCGAGGAAAGTGTGAACAATTCCGATAATTGGCCAGCATCATGACCATCGACAGTGGCAACACTCCGTATGGAATTTGATTCATCGAAAACAGAAGTAACCAATCCGGCATAAAGAGCTGTAACTGCTTCTTTTTGTGTATTGTATATAATCAGATTTTTAAAGTCTCTTTCCTGGAGCATAGTCACTGTCGGATATCCCTTAACTACTCCAACTGAGGAAAGACCCATCGCATCATTGACAGATCCGATAGTAATGCCGGATGATCGTAATCCGATGAACCCCGTTGAAAACATGGTAATCGGCCCCACCCACTGAAACTGATCTTTGCGATCGGCCGTGAACCCAGTGGTAAACAGTGCAACATTATCGGAGGTTCTTAAGAGATTATAAGCTGCCGGCCAGTCGGTGGTAACTTCAATTTTCATGTTCTGTACCGCCATGAGGTCAAGTATCCGTGCGGTAATATCCGCAGATATACCTTTCAATGTATTATTCTCCACATAACTGTACGGACGAAGATCTTCGCAGATAATCCTCAGGTTTTTGCCGGTAATATCTTCCTTGTGGCAGGAGCTTCCAGTTAAAAGGGTGGCAATGGTGGCGATAAAACAGATCAGTCTTTTCATAAGTATTTATTGGATACCAAGTTTCATTTTTTCTGCCAGTTCAGGCTTCAGTTTAGCCAGGTTGTTCCGCTGGCCGGGATCGATTTTAATATTGTACAATTGGATTTCAGGCGACAGGCCCGTCTCAATATTCACGTCTTTAAACAGTGGTACTCCCGGATACGGAGGAATCATTACCCATTCATTTTCGCGTATGAGGGTTTTGCCACTGCCATTATCAAGAACCAATGATGACCTGCCAATAGGCGATTTGCCCAGCAAAGCAGCTAAGACACTCTGGCTGTCGGGGCCCGGATTTGGCTGTCCGGTCATTTGAGCGAACGAGGCAGCCAGATCTACCTGACTAACCAGGGCATCTGTAACTCCGGGGTTAATATGTCCGGGCCAGCTGACAAGAAACGGAACATGCGTAGCGGCTTCAAGGAGACTGTATTTTCCGCCGCGCATCGGTCCCCATGGCGTGTGGCTGCCATTAAGCTCAGCTGCACGGTCGGCATATCCATCGTCCAGAACGGGACCATTATCGCTTGAAAAAACGACAATCGTATTGTTAGTCAGGCCAAGCTGATCGAGCTTTTTCAGGAATTCACCGACAGCCCAGTCTGCCTCCACAATAACATCACCGCGTGGTCCCAGGCCTGATGATCCGGCAAAGCGTGGTGATGGAACTCTGGGGCAGTGTGGCTCATGCAGGGCATAGTATAGAAAGAATGGTCCTGAACGATTGTTTTCAATGAATTTATCAGCCTTCAGCAGAAAAGTATCAACCATAAATTCGTCAGTCCATCTGGCTTTTCCCCCTCCCTTCATAAAGCCGATCCTGGAGATGCCATTGACTATGGTGCCAGCGTGGCCCTGTGAAAGTCCCATTTTCAGCTTTTCGGGAAACTCTTTGCCGGTCGGCTCACCGGGGAAATTCTGCTTATAGCTCACCTGAATCGGGTCTGCCGGATCCAGCCCAACCACGGTTTCGTTCTCGATAAAAACGGTGGGGCAGCGGTCATTGGTTGCCGCCATGATATAAGCATAACTAAAGCCGGTTTCATTGGGTCCGGGACTGATATGCCGGTTCCAGTCGACCTGCCCCGATCCCAGTCCGAGGTGCCATTTACCCACAATCCCTGTGGTATATCCTGCCTTTTGCAGCATTCCGGGCATAGTGGTTTTTGCGGGGTCGATCAGGAGAGGAGCATCCCCGGGTAAAACGCGGGCCTTTTCGTTGCGCCAGGGATATTGTCCGGTGAGCAAAGCAAACCTGCTCGGTGTACTGGTAGCTGAGGTGCAATAGCCATGATTGAATCGCAACCCTGATGCTGCCAGCCGATCTATATTGGGGGTTTTCAGCTTTGTGGCTCCATAACACCCCAGATCGCCATATCCAAGATCGTCAGCGAGGATCACTACGATATTGGGATTTTTAGCGACCTGATTTCTATGAATTTTTTCCCTGGGAGAGCAGCTGCTTTGAATTAATAAACCGGAGAGCGCGATGCCGGTCAGTTGGGTATAATTCACAGGCATGTTTGAGTATTTTAACGGTTCCGGGATTATTTTCCTAACGGGGAAATCATGACTTTCCTGAACTCCACTTCGGAACCTTCTGCCTGTAAAGCGATATGCCCGCTGGTGGCCGTGCAGTGGAATCCATGATTGACCAGCGTGTCGTTTACCCAAACAATGATTTGATGATCATTGCATTCAACAACCATTTTGTTCCACTCGCCGACCGGCTTTTCCGATCCGTTCGTCAGATTCTCTATCCGGCGGTTTTTACCTTCAACAATACCCCATTTTTCTTCAGGACCCCGACGTTTAACCATATCCGGTACGCTGATGTCCTCCACAATACACCAGAAATCTCCGGCATTTTTATGTTCCATCTGAACTTCAATGGATTTGGGGAACATCTTGTATAAAGCCCTTGGTGTGGACGCATGAACCAGTACACCGCAGTTCCCGGGTTCGCCGGCAAACCGGTATTCAAGCTCAAGCCGGTAATTACTGTAAACGGAGTCAGTGATCAGATGCCCCTCGGGAGTACCCAGGCTCACCATCATTCCATTTCGCATGATAAAGGAGTTTCTTACCTGCGGATTTGTGTCTTTCTCCGGCACATCAGCATGCCAGCCGCGAAGATCTTTTCCGTTGAACAGGCTGTGTGATTTCACCTGTGCTGATAAATTCCGGCCGAAGTTGCCGGCTATAATCAATAGAAATAAAAGTATCCCGAATTTCAAATTTCGATTCATCATGGTTCTTGTTTTCTTTATTGTCTTTATTGTCTTTGTTGTCTGTTTGGCTTTCTTAAAGGGCCTCTGTCGGATAACGGATTCCGGCAATCTTCCTGATCCTGTCGAGAAGCTGCATTTGCTGCAGGGTATATGAATGGGGCAGGAGAGGGCTTTCGGTAAGTTCTGCGTTGAGGCATTCCATAACATGCTGTGCCTCCAGGAACAACCCGAAACCATTCTCCTGATGAAAAATATAATCCTCTTCTGATACCTCTTTCACTGAAACAGTAACTTTCACGGTCTGTGGATCGATTTTGCGCACCCGGATAAATCCTCTTTCACACCAAATCTCAGTTTGTGTATCGCTGCATCCTGCTAAGCTGGAGGTCAGCTGTGCCATCTCTCCACCCGGATATCCAAAAGTCATTGCGATTGTTCTGTCGGCTCCGGTAGGTGCTAAATCTGCAATGGTTTTAATTTCCGATGGCACACCAAATATCTGGAGAGCCCAGAAAACCGGGTAAATGCCGATATCCAGTAGTGATCCTCCGCCAAGCGAGAGGTTAAAAAGTCGATGATCAGGGTTAAACGGGGCATAAAAACAAAATTCTGAGCGCATAAGAGCCGGCTTTCCCAGTGTCCCGGAAGCAAGAACCTCCTTCACTTTTGCCAGTGAAGGATGAAACCGGGTCCAGAAAGCTTCCATCATAAAGGTGTTATTCTCTCTGGCGGCACCAATCATTTCCATGGCTTCAGCAGCTGTCAGGGCAAAAGCTTTTTCAACCAGAACAGCTTTGCCGGCCTTCAGGCATAGAATGGCATGATCGTGATGGTGCGAATGTGGCGTGGCAACATATACGATATCAACTTCAGGATCGGCTGCCATCTCTTCATAGCTGCCGTAGGCCTTCTCAAATCCGTATTTTTCTGCAAATGCTTTTGATTTATCGATGCTTCTCGACGCTGTGGCATATAGGCGTACATTGTCAAGTAACTTAAGATCGGAACTGAATTTTCCCGCGATCCTTCCGCATCCCAGAATGGCCCAGTTATAAGTGCGTTGAGTCATGGAACGAAAATACGCATTTTAGTGAGGAGTTAAATACGGATGAGTTTCAGAGTTTCAGATCCCGGATAATGCTGCAATAAGTTGCCATTGCTTTTTATCTCTCGCAAAGTCGCAAATCCGCTATATTTGTTACTCTTATTGCGCCTTTGCGTCTTGGCGCGAAAATTTTTCTCCGCAGATATCGCAGATGTCACAGATGGGACAAGATTCAGGGCACCATGAAGTAGAGAC
>CAILAQ010000883.1 GCA_903832165.1 uncultured Bacteroidota bacterium
CTATTCACCGTGGTTAATGGAAGGGTGCTGAATAGAGTTGTTGAATCTGCCATTGTGAATCGCAGCAACAGGAATGCCTATCAGAATCCGGGAGGTGATGCCTTATGGCCAGCCCCGGAGGGAAGCTGTTTTGGATATGAATATGGCACCGGTCAGTGGAGAGTTCCTCCTTCAATCACCGGAGCTGTGTGGGAAGTTGTGCAGCAGTCTGAAAACAAGTCGGTCATACGCGCAGAAATAGATCTGGTAAACAACCGCCAGCTGGGTATTCCGTGCGAATTTGAGCGGCACATTGAGATTGAACGGACTGGAAATTCACTGATCCAGCACGTCACGGAGATCATCAGGTATATTGGTGTCAGGACTTTGGTGAAAGATGAATTTCGTCTGGCCCCATGGTCGTTGTGCCAGTTCGATTCCAGTCAGGGGTGCAAAGTCATTATGCCGCCATCCCCGGAGGGAGACATCTGTGATCTATATGATTCGAGCCTTTCGCAACGCGGAATCTCAGGTGAAAATTATGAGGTGAACCCTCAGACAGATTTTCGATTTCAATTGGGATTGGGGGAAAACGTTCCCTGGATAGAATTTGTCAGCGGTGAAGATTTTCGTGTAAAACGGACTGCTGGATCTTTACCTGCCGGACAAAACTACATTGATATTGCCGATACCGATCCTGCAAAGTTTCCCTCTGAGTTTGGCGTAAAACTCAGTATTTACTGTGATCCATCGGGTTTTATGGAAATAGAGGCTTGCGGAGGTTGTGCCGATACGCTTATCCCGGGAACCGAATTAAGTGTTAAGATAACTACGGAGTATGTAGTTGGATAAATGTTCATTCTAAAAAACAGAAATGCTTTAAATTAATCTTTCTTACCATGACTAACAACAAAAAGACTTTAATCGTTCCAATGGTGCTCATCGGATCCATGTTTGCCGTACTTGGCTTTGCCCTTGGAATAAATGCATTCTTTGTCCCGTTTGTAAAAGAGGCATTTCATATTTCCATCACGATGTCCTATCTGGTGATGACTGCGACGTTCTTGTCCTTTGTGGTTTTTGGGCTTCCCTCCGGGGCAATCATTAAGAAGTTTGGCTACAAGGGAGGAATGATTATTGCTTTTTTGATTATGGCTATGGGTTTTTATTTAATAGCGCCAGCCGCCAAACTTGTGAGTTTTCCGTTGCTGTTGGTGGCCTTGTTTATCAGTGGTATGGGGCAGACACTGCTTACCGGAGCTGTGAATACCTATGTTGCGATTTTAGGTCCGGCGGAAAGTGCGGCAAGCCGGATCGCAATAATGGGTATTTGCAGCAAGACCTTTTATGCGGTAGCCTCCCTGATACTTGCTGTATTCATGGATCTGGCCAATGTGCGGATTGAGGATACAATTCTTCCTTTTTACATCATATCCGGGGTATTGGTAGTGATGGGATTCCTCTATTATTTTGCCCCTCTTCCCGAGGTTTTGGCCATTGGAGAAGAGGATGATGACTCCGCTGCCTCATCCTATGCTGCTTCAAAAACGAGTATCTTTCAATTTCCTCATCTTCTACTGGGTGTC
>CAILAQ010000884.1 GCA_903832165.1 uncultured Bacteroidota bacterium
GACAGATGGCGAGATTGGTCTGGAAGCGGTGCAGTCGGGCGGCAGGGAAAAGGCACGTACCGGGATCGTCAAGCTCGAGGGACGCGATCCGATGAAAATGAAAGTGACCTCACTTGGCACACTGGGCGCATCGGCCCTGCCTTATGGCGGCCGCTATCCCTGTGCCAATCTGGTTTACGATGGTATCTGGTATTACGGTACTTACGGTGTTGATTTCGATTTTTCAAAGCCGGAATATCAGAATGAATACAGCTGGGCTATATGCGGGCCGTTGCCGGGATTTGCCATTTCGAAGGATTACGGCAAAACCTGGACTCCTTGTCCGCACGACCTGAATAACCCTTTAATGCCTGAATCAGGTAAAAATGGCAAGCAGGTTAAACTGGCAACGCCACATTTTGTGGATTTTGGCAAAAACCTGCAATACTCACCCGATGGCAAAGCATATCTGGTTGGTCACGGTGCGCTTGATAATGATCCTACCCAGCGTGTGGGCGACAATAGCTGGATTGCCGGCGATGCCGTATATATGGCCCGGGTTACCCCATCGGTTGAGAACATGAACGACATAACGAAATACGAGTTTTTCTCGGGGTTCGATAAGAACAAGAAAGCCGTATGGTCGTCGGATTTCAATAAAATTAAGCCGCTGCTGGTATGGGACGACCACATGGGTTGCACCACCATCACCTATAATCCTGTTCTGAAAAAGTATATCATGTGCACCACCGACGGATGGCCGGGAATGAAGGATATGAACTCTTACCTGATGGAATCTGATCAGATCACCGGTCCGTACAAGCTGATAACCTACATGAAGAATTTCGGGCGGCAGGCCTATTTCCTGAACCTGCCATCGAAATTTATCGGTGAAACCGGCCGTACCGCCTGGCTGAGCTATTCAGCCAATTTCAATAATGTTTATTTCTGCGACCGCACGCTGGCCGATCCTATTGGCAGCCGGTATGCATGGAATCTGCAGGAATTTCTTTTGCTGGACAAGGAAACGAAATCACGCATCGAGGCCTCACCTGCCGAGCAGATCGATCCGGTTAAAATGAAAAATAATATTGCACTTCGTTCCAATGTAACGGTCTCTTCTGCAAATAAGAAAAATCGAATTTTTTCAGAGCTCATCACCTATTTCGGCGAAGGTGCTGTTGATGGAAAAGTGGAAAATGAATGGGTGACCGAATTGGAAAAGGGATCAGCCATGATCCGGCTGAACTGGAACCAGCCTGAAAAGGTTTCGAGGGTATGGCTTTTCGACCGGCAAAATCTTAAGGACCAGATCACTTCAGGCATGTTGGTTTTCAGCGACGGCTCTACAATCAGGGTAGGTGAACTTCCCAATGATGCGAAATCCTGCAAGGAGATTTCCTTCGCTGAAAAAACCGTCACCTGGGTGGCCTTTTTCGTAAACACTGTATCGGAAACAACGACCAATACAGGGTTGGCTGAGTTTGCGGTGTTTGATAAATGATAGGAAATATTCACTTAAATTGGTTCACTAAAATTGCAGTATCTTTGAAAAAAAGAGATTAATCATGACCACAATCGAATTGAAGAAAGTGCTGATTCATAGGATAACAGAGATAATCTCTTTGACAATGGAACAGAGAAACGAGATCATTGCTTCTAAAAAAGAGATTGAGCAAGGGCTATATATTGAGCACGAACAACTTGATAAGGAAGTTGCAAGATGGTTAAACGCTTCCTAAAGGGTTCAAAATCCTTACTTTGTGATTCTTACTGCTTGATTAGCTTTATTGTACGCTCCAGATTCTTTTCACTCACTTTCAGGAAATAAATTCCCGGAGCAAGCGCTGAAAAATCTTCCCGGCCAATATCCATTCCTTTCCAGATGCGTTGTCCAAGCGTGTTAATCAAGGAATAATCTTCGGTACCATTTGCGTTTATCAGGTTGATCCTGCTTGTGAAAGGATTTGGATAAACGCTGAAATCCCTGTCA
>CAILAQ010000885.1 GCA_903832165.1 uncultured Bacteroidota bacterium
ATCGGAATACAAGGAATTTCAGGCGCTAAGGGCTGAACTGGCCGCCGGACTGACTGCTGAAAAGCAAACGCGGTTTGAGGTGCTCACCGATAAAAACAAGAAGGGTCAGCTGCACTCATTTTATTCCTATACCAATGAAATATGGTTTTACCTCATTTATGCGCTGGTGGTAGGATTATATACGATGATGGGAGGGTTCCGTGCAGCGGCGATCACCGATGCGATCCAGGGCATTCTTATCCTGATATTTTCAATGATCCTGATACCTGCCGGACTGCATCGGGTAGGAGGGTTCAGCGGTCTGCATGCCAGCGTGCCGGATTACCTGTTTCAGCTTTTCGGCTCGACAACCATGAGTGAGTATGCCTGGTACACGATCCTGGCAATGTCAATGGCTAACCTGGTCTCGATAGTTGCGGTGGTTACCGGTATGCAAACTGCCGGATCGGCCACCAACGAGAATTCCGCGCGTATCGGGATGATCGGCGGAATGTTTACCAAGCGCGTGATTATGGTTTTCTGGGCGCTGGCCGGCTTGCTTGCTATTGCCATCTACGGCGGGAGTTTGAGCGATCCCGACCTGATCTGGGGATTCATGACCAGTGATCTTCTGGTGCCGGGCGCTATCGGGTTAATGCTGGCCGGGATTCTGGCGGCGAATATGTCGACACTCAGCGGCACCTCTATTTCCTATGCCGCCCTGTTTATCAGGAATTTGTATAAGCCATTTTATCCGGATAAATCGGAAAGGCATTATCTGAATGTTGGGCGAATAGTTATCGGTGTCACTTTGGTAGGAGGTATTGGCATCGCACTGGTGGTTGATAATCTTCTTGAGCTGTTCCAATATATTATTTCGATACCGGCCATTTTCGGAGCATCTATCTGGCTAGGATTTATCTGGCGCAGGGTGACCAAGTGGGCCGTTTATGTTCAGGTAGCCCTTTGTATTGTCATCTATGCAGTGATTCCAAACCTCTTTCCGGAGATCAGCTCAATCAATCATAATCCGGCTTTGATTGTGGAAACACAGCCGCATACGACTTCCATCAAAACAAAAGCGCTGCAAAGCGATGTGGATGCCGGCAGGGCCCAGACCGTAGGACAAAAAATCGAGAAAAGCGTAACCATTGCTCCTGTAGGTGTGTTTTTCGACAAAGTTGCCCGTGAAAACCCGGATGATCCAAACTCGACAAAAATCGGGGTCGACCGCTTTCATGCCGAGATCTGGGTGGTAAGCTGGTTTGGTTTCGATCTGACGCAACTTTCGAAGGCTAAACTGGTGGCATTAAGGTTCTTTTTTGATGCGCTATTCCCGTTCCTGCTGCTCTTCCTTTTGTCTATTTTCACCAAGCCGATTCCTAAAAACCTGCTCGATAATTTCTTTGCCAAGCTTCACACCCCGGTTCAGCCCAGTCATGAGGAAGATGAAGCTGCACTGGTTAAAGCACGCGCTAATTTTTCTCAATTTGAAAAAGAGAAGATGTTCCCGCACAGCAATTGGGAATTTCGCAAATGGAAGAGGGTGGATTACATCGGCTTCTTCGGCAGCTGGGCACTGGTGGGGTGCGTGATTGTGTTCCTTTGGTTTATTGTGACGATCAAATAGTGACGGGTGACAAGTGACAGGTGACAGGTGACCGTAGGGGAGGAACCATGAGTTATCCCTCGAAACACGTGACGCGTGACACGAAACGCGGAAGTAGGAAAATGTTGTATCTTTATCGGTATCAAATTGAGATTTAGGCGAATGCGTATTAAGGAGCCAGTTCGGAGGTTTTTTGTGGAGGAGGTCGGTAAGATTGATCCTAAGGCTGAGGTATATCTTTTCGGTTCGAGGACTGATGATGAGGCCCGCGGGGGTGATATTGATATCTTGATTTTATCGGAAGAGCGGTTGCCCATCACTTCCGTTCGGGTGCTTCGGAGGGAGTTTTTTAAATCCTTCGGATGGCAGAAGCTGGATCTTGTCAACTTTCTTTTCAATGAAGAAGATCCGTTCAAGAATTTGATTTCAGATCAGTTAGTTAGATTATGACTTTCTTCACCAGCGCGGTTGGATTCAACCGGTGCTTTCCTGATCCTTTAGCAAAATAAATTTCCTTTTCTTATCTATATTCCGTATATTACCTCTGGATAACAACAGATTGTAACATTATGAACCCCTCATGAGCAATGTCCGCAAAATGGCATGAATGTAATTTGAGGGCTCCATGAGTACAAGCAGATATACATTGATGTGATAAATTACATGCGAATGAAAGCTTCCTATTTTGCAATGGGTGTGG
>CAILAQ010000886.1 GCA_903832165.1 uncultured Bacteroidota bacterium
CCCCACTTAATTCAACGACAAAGGCAAACGGATGCGTCGCATTGTTCCTGGAAGAATATAATCAGGGCGGTGATCTCCTCGTTGGTGTTGATAATACCATAGGATTCCCGACATTGAACTGCAGTACCCACTCTTCGGTGGTTGTCAGGTATGAAACCCACTTTATGGCTTACTCAGTAGCTCATATGTGGCTTGAAGTATCAGTTGACAACTGGGTTCACTCAGCAAACTATAATGTGAACTTCGGATGCGGTCACAAAGATCGTCCGAACGACAAACCAAAAGGTGAACCGGCACTTCTTGAAATGAACATTTCAGATGTTGCTGCAGGTATGCCTGAAGTTAAGATGCGTTTGCACTGGATCGATACACGCCTTTATTACTGGGCTGTTGACGATTTCTCTGTTTCTGAGGCCTATAACAACGACATGAAGCTGAATTATGTGAAAATGGAATGGGACGATGGAGATGATAACAGCAAAATGGCATGGATAGCCAACATTCCTAAATCACAGCTTGATGGAGTTGGCGGTTTTATGAACTACCAGTCCAGCGCACTCAACTTTGGCGAATATGACCAGGAGAAAGTTTATCTGGACGTTGATATTACCAAAAACGGTAACAGTGTTTTCCACAAAATGTCTGATCAGGCAGATGTAAATGTTCTGAGCGTTGATACAGCCGGTATCGCTGATAAGTATTCTCCGGTTGACTACGGTCATTACAAAGCCAGTTTCTTATTTAAGCAAAAGGATGCTGATCAGAATCCGGCTGACAATCAAAAGGATGTATTCTTTAATGTTACTGACAGTATTTATTCACGTGCAGGTGGTGTTAACACCCTTGCCTGGTCAATGACAAAAGAATCGTATAATGCAGCAGCAGCTGAAAACCTTAATCACTTCTGCGGATCCATCTTCCCGATCTTTAAAGATTGCGAAATAAGCTCGATATCCGTTTATATTGCTGGTGGTAAGGCTGACCAATATCTGAACTACCGGTTTGTTCTCTTCTATAAGCCAGCGGCTGACGCAGAAGATCAAACTCCTTTTGAACTTTTGACGACTGATATTAAGCAATTGGATTCGGCTGATTTCAATACCTGGATTACCATGCCTTTGGAGAAGGACGGTGAATCTGAATTCCTGACAAAGGGAGATATTGTTTATGCAGGTATCTCACAGGATAATACCAACGCTGCCTATCTGGATCGCAGGAACAGAGGTCTGGAAATTGGTACTGATAATACTGTACAGCTGACCGAATCATCCGGTATTGCTATCTACGACGGCTCCATCAGGAGTGGTGTGGCTGACTTTTTCGGAAAGCGCAACATGATGGTGCATATGAACCTGAACGATCATGGAAACCGTAGTGATGGTGTCGACCTGAGTGCAGCAGCTGCTAACTTGGGCCAGAACTACCCGAACCCGTCAAGGGGAACTACAGCTATCGATTATGAACTTACCAGCGGATCGGAAGTGATCTTCCAGGTCATGGATCTTACCGGTCGCAAGGTTATGGAAGTAAACAACGGCATGATGCCAGCAGGCAAGCATACCTACAGCCTCTCGACCAGCGGTCTGGATGCAGGTGTTTATTTCTACACCCTGAAAGCAGGTAGTTTCGTTCAAACCAAGCAAATGGTGATTGTTGAATAATAGAGTGTCTTTTCATGAGAAGGGCTGCCCCTCGGGGCGGCCTTTTTTTTGCTAGCTTTGCCTCAAACAACTGAGACCTATGGAATTCATACAGCAGGTGATTGATTGGTATATGCAGAATATCGGGTATCTGACCATATTTCTGCTTATGTTGATAGAGAGTACTGTTTTGCCCATGCCGTCGGAGCTGGTCATTCCCCCGGCTGCC
>CAILAQ010000887.1 GCA_903832165.1 uncultured Bacteroidota bacterium
AACCTGGGAATGAGCGGCAACCAGAGTAACCTGATTAGGGCTGCAGCTGAAGAGATTCCTTTTCCTTCAGGATCCTTCGATGGGGTGCTGATGGAGTGTAGCCTGTCGGAGATGGACAATCAGGCGGTCGTGCTCAAAGAGTGTAAGCGCGTTTTAAAAGCGGGTGGCCGTTTGATCATCTCAGACCTGTATTCACGGGGCGAACCGGCAAAACTCCAGGGCTGCCTGGGACATATCAACACGCAGGAATACCTGGTTGCATTAATGGCGGAGAACGGATTTACATCTGAACATTTTGAAGATTTCACTGATCACCTTCAGGCTTTCTGGGGACAGATGATTTTCGCACAGGGGGCAAAGGCCTTCTATTGCAGTCTGGGTGCAGACCCTGAAACGATGAAGCGGATTAAATGCGGCTACTTCCTGATGGTGGCCAGAAAGAAAGCTCAATTATGATCTCTCCGGTGGAAAAATGGGTGGCTGAACGAACAGGTCTCTTGGGAAACCTCAATACGGAATCGCTGCTTCAATGGCAATCTGATAAATTGAAAACGCAGATTGAACATGCACGCCAAAACAGCCGATTTTACAAGGACAGGCTCAGTACTGCCAATCATTTCGCCGACCTTCCTTTCACCATCCCAGCCGATATTGCCAATGATCCCATGGCATTTCTGGCTATTCCGCAAGCCTCGGTTGCCAGAATAACAACACTTACAACTTCAGGTACTACCGGTTTTAAAAAGCGAATATTTTTTTCGGAAAGTGATCTGGAAAGGACTATCGACTTTTTTGCTACCGGCATGTCAACTATGGTCAGCAATGGGCAGCAGGCCCTGATCCTCATATCAGACGATCGGGAAAACAGTATGGGAAGCCTGCTCAGGACGGGCCTGACCAGAATCGGCGTTTCTTCCCGCATCATGGGTGATATTCAAAATGCAGAAGATGCGATAAATGCAGCCAGCGGTATCGATTGCCTGATCGGGATGCCGGCGGAAATCCTGTATATGAGCCGTACAGAACCGGATCTGCGCCCTCGCAGCATCCTTCTCACAGCCGACTTTGTGCCTCAGTGTGTTATTGAAAGCATTCAGGAATCCTGGAAATGCCGGGTGTTCAGACACTATGGGCTCACCGAAGTTGGTTTTGGTTGTGCCGTTGACTGCGAACAGCATGCAGGGCATCATTTGCGCGCAGCTGATCTAATTATTGAAATCATCGACCCCATATCTGGCAAAGTGGTTGTTCCCGGTGAAAGCGGTGAGATCGTTATAACCACCCTGAACAATGAAGCCATGCCGCTGATTCGTTACCGGACTGGGGATATATCGCGATTCATTCACGAACCATGCGGATGCGGCGGGGTGCTTCCCAGGTTAGCCCGCGTTGAAGGGCGTATGGAGAATAATCTGACCGTGAAGGAGGGTGGCACTTTAAGCATCCATCAGCTTGATAATCTTATCTTTGCTGATCCTTTGGTTCTTGGTTTTGAAGCATTTCTGGAATATCAGGGAGAAACTGCCATCTTAACCC
>CAILAQ010000888.1 GCA_903832165.1 uncultured Bacteroidota bacterium
ATTTCGTGGCTCATATTGGCAAGGAAGGCGGATTTCAGCCGGTCGCTCTCTTCGGCGTGCTCTTTGGCGATGATTAGTTTCTGTTCTGCCTGCTTGCTTTCGGTAAAATCATAGCCAAACGCCCAGAATTCCTCGCCAATCGTTTTGCCTACCCATGAAATATTTTTCTCTGAACCATCCTTGCAGGTACAAATACACTCCAATGCCTCAACATCGCTGTTTTTTTTGCTGGCTTGTTCAAGGTTAAAAGCCCATTGATCAAATACCTGTTGCCGGTATCTTTCATCAGGAAATGCTTTTATCCACCATACGCCTACTGTTGGAAGATCCTCCAAAGTAAAGCCGAATACTTTATAAAAAGCCTCATTTATAAATATTCCTTTTTGTTCGCCGCCTCTTGAAGCGTATATTGCGATTGGAGATAATTCAGCCACAACCCTGAACTTTGCTTCACTCGTTAGAATCCTCTCATCTGCCTGTTTTTGTTTAGTAATGTCCAGGCAAAGTCCGACCATCCTGAGGGGAACATCGTTTTGGTAGGTTACCTTTCCTGTTGCCCTGATCCATCTTTGCTCGCCTCCCGGCAAAATAACTCTGTAGTCCTGCAGCAAATCTGTTCTTTCGTCGATGGCAACCTGTATATTTTTTGAGACAATTTCAACATCTTCCGGGTGGAGGCTTTTGGTCCATGCTTCAAAACCCGGAACAGTACCAGACCCTATTCCGAAAACTCTTAAAAATTCTTCCGACCAGTAGAACGTATTGTTTTGAATATCCCAGTCCCATGTGCCGGCTTTAGCTGTTTCGAGTGCAAGAGTCAGCCGGTCATTTAAATCTTCTATTCTTTTTTCGCTTTGCTTCCGGGCCTCATTCTCCTTTTTCAGGTCTTCCAGCAGGTTCAGTGTTGCCCGGTGGGTTGTTTCAAGCTGAAGGGTCTGTTTTTGTACCAATTCGGCCAGTCGTTCATTTTCATTCAGTTTTTCGACGTTGGCCGCCTTAATTTTCACCATCGCCCTGATCTGGGCGGTAAGCTCGGTCTTGTCAATGGGTTTGGCTAAAAAGGCCTCAGCGCCGCATTCCAGGGCCCGGATGCGGTTCTCCTGATCGCCTTTGATTGCCGTAAGAAATACTACTGGTATATCGCGCAGGTTTTTGTCGGATTTCAGCTTTTGACAAACCTCAAAACCATCCATACCGGGCATCACAACGTCGAGCAGAATAACATCGGGGTCTTCGGTCGTTGCCAGTTCAATCCCACTGGTACCGTTCAGTGCGGTTAATGTAGCCGCTTCAGGGAATATGTCTTTAATTACCGCCTTAAGGCTGATGAGGTTGTCCTGATTATCATCGATAGCCAGGATTTTTATCCTTTTACTTCCCATAAAGTATGCGGTTAATCGTTTCATTAAATATTTTCCCGTCAATCGGCTTGGGGATATAAGCATCGAACCCGTGGGCCAGAATGATTTCGCGATCGGAGGTCATGGCGCTGGCAGTTAGCGCAATTACCGCGATATGCTGCAAGTGGGCATTATTTCGTATGAGTTTAAATGCTTCAATGCCGTCCATGTCTGGCAGTGCGATATCCATTAAAATGAGGTGAGGTTTGTGTTTTCTGGCCAATGCTACACCCTCTTCACCGTTGGTGGCTTCAATTATAGTACAGGTACCGGCAAGCAAAGCCTTTGCTGTGATCATATTGTCGGGATTGTCCTCCACTATTAACACTAAAGGTTTACCTTCTATGGGTTGAAATTCCCGCTGAGGGTTCACGGCTTCCACCTGAACCGGAAATACCATCGATGCCACTGCATTCAGGAGGTCAACGCGTTTCACATCGCCTTTCTGAATCAACTGATGAATATTGTTTCGTTTCAAAGAACGGTGTTCTTCTTTGGTAATGTGTTTTGCCGTGAGGATCAGCACCGGGGTTTGAGCAGTTGATTCCACTTCGCGAATGGTTTTGAGCACCGCGAACCCGTCGATGCCTGGCATCATCAAATCGAGGATCATGGCATCAGGAATTGTATGGTCAAGAATCCCAAGCGCTTCGCCGCCATCATGAGCTTCCAATATGTTATAACCAGTCTCTGCCAGAATATCTTTCAGTTGGATCAGGGCTGGCTCGCTGTCATCAACCAAGAGAATTGTTTTCGCGGAGGTGCCGGGAAGTGGCTGCAGCCGGGCTGGTTTTATCTGATCATTGAAGCCTGCAACTGTTTCCGCTTCGCTGATCCTGGTTTCAGCGGCAAAACTCAAAGGAAGGGTAAGAGTAAAAGTTGAGCCATTGCCGAATTCGCTCGAAACTGAAATTGTTCCCCCAAGCAGGTTCGCGTATTTCTTGGCAATGGCCAGTCCCAATCCAGTGCCGCCAAACCTCCGGGAGGTGCTGCCGTCGGCCTGACGAAACTCATCGAAAATATGTTCCAGATTGCTTTCGGTAATTCCGATTCCGGTATCGTTTACAGTAATTGTAACTTTTTTCCCTGTTTGCCGGACCTCTATTTTTACCTGACCCTTTTCTGTGAACTTAACGGCGTTGCCGATCAGGTTTTGGAGGATGTGACGGCATTTTCCTTCATCACTGCTGATAGAAACGTCGCAATCACCAGTGGCTTTAATCAATCCGATATTTTTTTGTTTTGCTTGAGTCTCAATCATGCTGACCACTTCATTCACCAGGTTACATGGGTTAAATGTGGTAACTTCAACTTCTTCACGACCGGCTTCGATGCGCGAAATATCAAGAATATCATTAATCAGGGAAAGCAGATGTTTCCCGTTGCGTTCGATGACTTCCAGGTAGCTGTATTCCTCTGAAGGAATCTTTTCAGCCAGCCGGTTGCCCAGCACACCCGTAAGGGCAATGACCGAATTCAGCGGGGTGCGGAGTTCATGACTCATGTTCGATAAAAAATTGGTTTTCAGCCGGCTGACCTCGTGCAATTGTTTTTGCTGAATTTCCAGTTCGGAGTTTTGTTGGGCAAGCTCGGCCGATTGTGTCACCAATTCTGTTTTCTGGGATTCCAGCTCGCGGTTTTGATGTTCGAGCTTTTCGGAAAATTCCCTCATTTTATGGTAAGCCAGAATGCCTTCAACACGGGCGCTCAGCGTGGAATGGATGCTGTCGATTAACTGGAGGGCCTGCTTGTCATACTCCCCTATACTGGCCAGTGAGATAATGGCTACCACCTCGTTATGGGCAACGATCGG